>JBLMXS010000483.1:0-10132 GCA_050257895.1 Thiohalocapsa sp. | reverse complement strand
CCGCGCCGATCGTCGGCGAGCAGCCCGACGAGTTCCCCGAAGAGCTGATCCTGCCGGTGCGCCCGAATGCGCTGCGCCGCTGCCTTGCCAATTTGATCGGCAATGCACAGCGGCACGCGCGGCATGTCTGGCTGTCGGCGATAAGCGATGAGGACGGCGTCGACATCCTCGTCGACGACGACGGGCCCGGCATCCCGGTGGCCGAGCGCGAACGCGTCTTCCGGCCGTTTGTGCGGCTCGATGCGTCGCGCAACCCCTCGACCGGCGGCGTCGGCCTCGGCCTGACGATCGCCCGCGACGTTGCCCGCAGCCACGGCGGCGACGTGCGCCTCGAGGCGTCGCCCCGCGGCGGCCTGCGCGCCCGCGTCCACCTGCCGCGTTAAAATAAAAATGGCCGTCCTAACCGAACCGCCGTCCGTCGCACCCACTCCGAGCCTCCCCCGCTGGCGGGGGAGGGCTTAAATTCGGAGGGCGCGCTTTACTGAGCGGGCGTCTGCCGCGAGGCGAGGCTGCGCAGCTCGTCGAGGCCCTCGGTGGCCCGCTTGTGCAGCACCGCGGCTGCCTCGGTGCCGGCCTTGGTGGCAATCGAGGCGATCTCGCGGCTGTGCGTGACGCCCTTTTCCAGCATTTGCTTCGCGTATTCGGTGTTCTTGGCGATGCGCTCCTCGGCCGAGGCCGGCGCCGCGAGATCACGCATCAGCGCCGAGAAGCCCTCGAAGGTCTCGCGGGTCAGCTCGATGTTGCGCCGCGCCACCGCCTGCGCGCTCTCGACCGCAAGCTGGTTGGCTTGGCTCAGCGCTTCGATGTTGCGGCGCTGCGCCGCCCATACTGCTTCGACATCGAACGGACGGAAGCGAAAATCGGCGAATACCTTGGTCACGTCAAAATCAAACAGGTTGGCGCGGGCATCGGGCATGGTTGTCTTTCCACCAAAGGACTTTGCAGTTTGTGCAGTGCACAAATTCGTATATCGGCCCATGCACAAGCGCCGTCAAGAGCCTCTTTGCAATGCAGCAGAAGTGGCGGCGTCAGGCTCCGGCGCCCGCGGCGACGCCACGCCGGCGCTGCCGGCCGGATCCCAGCCAGCCCTCGATACCTCGCAGGCGGCGGTCGAGATGCGCCATTGTCGGGCCGAGATCGGGCGATTCGTCGCGCAGCCAGACGCGCAGTGTCGACAGGTAGGCGACGGATGTCAGCTTTACCGCCACCACGCCGCGCCAGCCGGTGATGGCGATCCCGGCCGCTTCGAGCATCCACGCCATCGAATTCAGCAGCCGCGCGCCGGCGCACAGCGCCGTCGGCGGATCGGCCGGCAGTTCGCGTCCCAGTACCTTAAGTGCGCCGCGATACGGCTGCAGCGCGTCCAATCGCCGCATCAGGAGGTCGAACACCCGGTCGCGCGGGCGCTCATCGGCCTCCGCGGTTTCGGCTGCTTCGGCGGCCGCGCCGGCATCGGCTGGATGCATCAGCACCGCCTCGTCGATGCGCCGGAAGAAGGCGGCAAGGATCGCCGGCTTGGCGCGGAATTCGCGGTACACCGACAGGATAGGCAATCCAGCCTCGACCGCGATCGGGCCCATTGCGAGACCGCGCCAGCCGTCGCGCGCGATCAGCACCAGCGCCGAGTCGATGATGCGGTCGCGCTCGGCGGCCGGCGAGGCTGCGGCGGCGCCTGAGACGCGCGGCGATCGGCCCTCGCCCTTCGCCATTGCGACCCGCCCCCTCAGTTTGCCAATTCGCGCGAGCGCGCGGTCGCCGCCGCGATGGCGCGCTGCATCAGCTGCGGCAGTCCGTCCGGCGCCATCAGGATCCCCAGCGCGGCCTCTGTCGTGCCGCCCGGGCTGGTGACGTTTTCGCGCAGCCGCGCCGGCGGCTCTGGCGAGCGCGCCGCCAGTTCGCCGGCCCCGGAAACCGTCTCGCGCACCAGCCGCAAGGCCAGGTCGGCCGGCAGCCCGGCCGCGCGTCCGGCCGCCGCCAAGGCCTCGATCAAGAGGAAGACGTAAGCCGGGCCGCTTCCCGAGACCGCGGTCACCGCATCCATCAACGCCTCGTCATCGACCCAGGCGCTGCCGCCGATCGCCGCCAGCAACGCCTCGCACAATTGCCGCTGCGGCGGGGTGACGCGCGGATTGGCGCAGGCGACGGTGATGGCGCGGCCGATCGCGGCCGGCGTGTTCGGCATGCAGCGCACGATCGCCGCCTCCTCGCCGAGGTTGCGGGCGATGCCGGCGATCGTCTTGCCGGCGGCGATCGACAGGAACAGCGTCGCCGGCCGCACCCAGACTCGGTAGGGCGGCAGCACCTCGTCCATCACCTGCGGCTTGACCGCGAACACGACGGTATCCGGCACCACATCGGCCGCGATCTCGTGCGGTGCGGCATGCCATTCGACACAAGCGGCCTGCGCCAGATCCGCCGGCATCCCGGCCGGTTCGATCACGATAAAGCGCCGCGCCGCACCGCTCGCCAGCCAGCCGCGCAGCATCGCCCGGCCCATCTGGCCGGAGCCGACGAGGAGGACGGTGTTCGTCCGTCCCGGAGATAAAGCCGGAGATTTTTCCATCAGATTCTGCGCGTGCTTTTTTTTAAACCATCATGGCCGGACTTTGTCCCGGCCATCCACCTGGATGCCGGGACAACGGCTTGAAAGGCAGCGGATGTCAAGCGCAACCGGACCCTGCCCAGCCCGTGAAAACGCCCGTCAGGCCTCGCCGATCGGCTCGATCATCGCCGTCGCGATCGCCTCCTCGGGCGGCTTGCCGCCCCAGATCACGAGCTGAAAGGCGGGGTAGAAGCGCTCGCACTCGGACAGCGCAATGTCGACGAGGTCCTCGACCTGCTCCGAGCTTGCCATGCCGACGCCGCGCAACAGGATCGCGTAGCGGAAGGCCGGGGAGGTGTCGCCTGCGGCGAGATCGAAATGCCCGAGCCACAGTCGTTCGTTCGCCAGCGCCAGGAGTTCGTAGAGCGGGCCGCGCCGCCGCTTCGGCACCTTCATGTCGAAGCCGCAGGAGAAATGCAGCGCGCTCAGCTCTTCTTGCCACAGGAAATACATGCGGTAGTCGCACCAGCGGCCCGCGATCTCGACGATCATCTCCTCTTCGCTGGCGCGGTCGTGCGCCCAGTCATTGGCGACGACGATTTCTTCGATCAGGTCGATCGGGTTGCCGGTGTGCGAACTGACTTCGACCATGGAGACTGAGGTCATCGCGCCCTCCCAGAGGCGGCTTGACGAGACGGTACGGCGGATCGATCGGCTCGGTGACGGGCTATTCGCTCCTCCAGAGTGAGTTGCGGGAAGGCTGAATGCCGCGCGGCAATGCGAGTAACGTGCCGACGCCAGCACGCTGCCAAAGCGCAGCGCTCATGGCAAGACTAGATTTAGCGTGTGCAGCTGATTTTTCGTCAGGAAATTGGGGGCGAAGTTGAAGGCACGGCCGGCTCTTCGCGCTTCTGTTCGCTTTCCTGGGGGCGTTCATCCGCCAATGCGGCGAGCCGCGCCTCGAGCACCTCGACGCGGCGCAGCAACAGCTCCTGCTCCTCGCGCGCTTTCGCCGCCATTGCCTTCGTCGCCTCGAACTCCTCGCGGCTCACCAGGTCCATGCCGGCGAGCAGCCGTTCGAGCTGCTCGCGGATGCGCGCCTCGATCTCACCGCGCACCCCGGACAAGGCGCCGACGGCGCCCGAGGCGACGCGGGCCATGTCGTCGAAAAACCGGTTCTGGCTCTGCATGGCCTTTCTCCGCAGCCCGCTATTCGGCCGCCGCCTGTTTCGGTGCGCTCTTGGCCGCCTCGTGCTCGCTGATCGCCTTGTCGATCGCGGCGGCGGCGCGGCCGGTGAAATCGACATGGCGATCGGTGGCATATTTGTAGCTGCCGCGCAGCAGCTCGCGGCTCTGCTGGAAATGCGGGTGCACAAAGCGCGCCATCAACTCGTAATGCCGCTTCGTCGCCTCCCAATCGGCCCAGTTCTGCGCCAGCTCGCACAGCACGCCGAACCCGCCCGAGCCCCGGACCAGCCGCTCGACATACGCGACCGCGTCGTCCGGGGTGCCGATGCACGCCGTGCCGGTCTCGATCAGCCATTCCACCGGGTCGCCGACATCGGGCGGGATGATCGGGAAGGTCGCGACGTCGCGGAAATAGTCGGCGAAGGCCTGGACGCCGAATTGGACATTCTTGCGCGCCTGCTCGCGGCTGTCGGCGATGTGGAAAAAGCCGACGACCCGCCAGTCCTTGCGGTCGGGCGTGTGGCCGTTGGCGCGCGCCGTTTCCTCGTAAAGGTTCCAGTTGGCGGTGTGCCGCTCCATCTGGGCCGGCGCGGTGCCGCCGATCGACAGCAGGCCCACGCCATGTTTGCCGGCCAGCACGCCGCCCGAGGGCGAGCGCGCCGCCGCCACCGCCAGCTCCATATGCGGCCGCGTGTAGGGGCGCAGCTGCAGCTGCGCGTCGGTCAGGTTGAACCAGTCGGTCTTCTTGTTGACGGTCTCGCCGTTGAGCAGGCGGACGATGACCTCGAAACTCTCGTCCATCATGCGGCGCTGGTCGCCCGGGTCGATGCCGATCTTCAGGGCATCGTGCACCAGGGCGCCGGGGCCGACCCCGAACATCGCGCGCCCGCGCGTCATGTGGTCGAGCTGCACCATGCGGTCGGCCAGCATGAATGGGTTGTGGTAGGGCAGCGAGACGACGCCGGTGCCGAGCCGGATGTGGCGGGTGCGCTGGGCCGCGGCGGCGATGAACATCTCGGGGCACGCAATAAGCTCGAAGCCGCCGGAATGGTGCTCGCCGATCCACGCCTCGTGGTAGTTAAGCCGATCGAGATGCTCCAACAGCTCGAGGTCGCGCTCGATCGACAGCGTCGGGTTTTCGTCGTGATTGTGAAACGGCGCCAGAAAGATGCCGCTGCGCAGATAGGGTTGGCTCATATCGCCCCTGCCGTTGTCGAGGGATCGGGTCGCGCCCGCTGATGTCAATGTCGCGATTGCCCCCGCCCGCGGCAAGCCATTTCCCGAAAGTCGGTGAGGCGGAGCAAGGGAGGTCGACCGCGGGCGTCGCGCCCGCCAAGCGCGGTGGCGAACGCCGCACGTTAAGCAACGAACTTCTGTATTCGCGTCTGCGCGCTCAGGGGGACGTCGTCTGCCCCTTGCGGTTGGGGTCTGCGGATGCCGCCAGCAGTTTTGCGACGCGCTCGACCAGTTCCGGCGGGTGAAACGGCTTGCGCAGCACGTCCGTGGCACCGAACGCGGTGGCGATGCCGAGGTAGTCGCGCGGGTCGAACGAGCCGCCGCCCGACATCGCCAGGATCGGCAGGTCGGGCTGCAGGAGCCGCGCCGCGCGCAGGGTCTCGACCCCGTCCATTTCCGGCATGATGATGTCGGTGATCAAGAGGTCGGCGCGCTCGTGCGCCAGAAAGTCGATTGCCTTCCGGCCGTTTTCGCAGCGCAGCACGGTGTGGCCGGCCGCTTCCAGCGCCAGCGTGATCACCCGCCGCAGCACCGCATCGTCATCGATGACGAGAATATGAGCCATGGGCCGACGGCCGCCTGCAAGTCGAAGCCAAGCGTAACACAGCCGGGGACGACGGTGGCAGGCTAACTTGGCGTCATCCGGCCCCGCGGTCGGCGACGGCCGGGCGGTAGCTGAGAGCCTCGGCGACGTGCCGGCGGGCCACGACCGCGGCGCCGTCGAGATCGGCCAGCGTGCGGGCGACGCGCAGCACCCGGTGATAGCCGCGCGCTGACAGACGCAGCCGCTCGGCGGCGCGGGTCAACAGCGCGCAGCCGGCCGGCTCCGGCGTCGCTACCTCGTCGAGCAGCCCGCCATCGGCCTCGGCGTTGGTCCGGATCCGGCGGTCTTCGGGCAGCGCGGCGTACCGCCTTCCTTGCCGCGCCCGCGCCGCGGCGACGCGGCTTGCCACCTCGGCGCTGGATTCGGCGGCCGGCGGCAACGACAGATCGGCCGGCGACACCGCCGGCACGTCGATATGCAGGTCGATGCGGTCGAGGAGCGGCCCCGAGATCCGCGCCTGGTAATCGACGGCGCAGCGCGGCGCCCGGCCGCAGGCGCGGCCCGGTTCCGACAGGTAGCCGCAGCGGCACGGGTTCATCGCGGCGACAAGCTGGACGCGCGCCGGGTAGGAGACGTGGCTGTTGGCGCGGGCGACACTGACGCGCCCGGTTTCCAGCGGCTGGCGCAACGATTCCAGGGCGGCGCGATTGAACTCGGGCAACTCGTCGAGAAAAAGAACACCCATTATACGGTCAGGCGATGACATCCGCCGGCATCGATATAGATCGTCTCAATGACAACCTCTCACAGCAAGACCACGATGCACGTTCAGACCCGACCTCCCCTCTTTTGGGGCTATACCCGTTTCTCGACGCCCCCACAGCAATGGGGTGACAGCGACCGCCGGCAAGATGCGGAGGCACGTGAACAAGCCACTAAGCTCGGCTTGGTCTACGTGGACTCCTATCGTGACCTGGGCATCTCGGCGTATCACTCGAAGAACCGCACCAACGGCGCGCTCGGTCGATTTCTGGACGACCTTCGATCCCCGTCCCGCGATGATCCCTGGCCGATGCCCGGCGACATCCTGTGGTTCGAGAACTTCGATCGCATGAGCCGTGCCAAGCCGCGCTCATCGCTGAAGCTGTTTATGGAAATCGTCGAATCGGGCGTGATCCTGATGGTCCGCGACCAGAAATTCACGCCGGAAATTCTCGACGAGGACGACTGGCGTTGGCAGCAAGTGCTGAGTGAACTGGTTCGCGCCCACAAGGAGTCGAAGTGGAAGTCGGAGCGCCTTCTAAAGACCTACGAGGGCAATCGTGAACGGGCACGGCAGCATACCCGCGCTATGGTGGGCAACCGGTGTCCGGCTTGGTTGCAACCGATCCGCGATCCACAGCCGAGCCAATGGCCGCTCTACGAGTTCGCCCCTGCGGAAGAACCAAAAGAGGGTGAGCCGCAGAAACCGCGCCGCGCCGAGATGTATCGGCAAGCATGGGAAATGGCAGATGGCGGAGTCGGCTCACCCACGATAGCCGACCACTTCAACACAACCGGCGTCCCGGTGCTTGCCCATCGCATTCATGGAAAACCCACACAGGGATGGACGGCACAACTGGTTCGCCAGCTTCTCCGCAACCCTGCCGCGATGGGGGTCTATCGACAGAAGAAGCTCGTCAATGGGCGGCGCGTCCAGGCCGACGACTGCGAGGATGTCGAGGGCTATTACCCGGCGCTGGTCGATCCTGCCCTGTTCTACCGTGTGGATGCGGCGCTCAAGGGCCGCGCCGGTCGCGCCGGCAAAGGCCCGCACGGCGAGCATTACGCCAATCTCTTTAAGGGGCTGTGCGTGTGCGGCCATAACCACGACCACGCGGTCACCATCGGGTATCGCTCAAAGGAGGGGTTGCGCTACCTGCGGTGCGACCAAAGCCGCCATAAAAATTGCGACAACAAAACGAGCTTTCAATACGAGCGCTTCGAGAGGTTGATGCTTGAATTGTCGAGTGTCGCCATGAGCGATCTGTGGGCACGTCTGCTACCCACGCCGACCGCCGACCCACGTCGTCGCCGGATTGCGGAACTTGAGGCGATGATCCCGAGCCGTGAGGAACAGATTGAGGCGGCGTGGAAGCGTTGGCTTGACCCCGCCGCTAACAGCACCGACTCGATGACAGCCCGCGCCGAGCAGCAGATTGAGCGAATGGATCGGGAAGTCGCCGCTTATAAGGCTGAGCTTGCCGATCTGCGGCAGGAACTCAACGTGATCGCCGCCTATGGCGATAAGACCTTCCATGAGCGCATCCGAGCCGCGAGGCGGCAGCTTTGGACCGCCGAAGGCGAAGACCGCAAAGCGATCCGCCTGCGGCTCGCGCAAGAATTTCGGCGGCGCATTGAGCGGATTATGTTCAATCACGATGGCACCGCGAGCGTGCTGATTCACGAGCACGGTTGGCATATCAAAGGCGAATTCCTCGTATCGTCAGAACGGGTCGAACGTCTGACTGTTTGGAGCCGCGATATTGCCGATCAGGATTGGCCCAATAATCCGATGCGCCCGATATTAGTCGTCAGCGGGAATCAGTTGGAGTCTGAGGATTTCCGGGATTGCTTGGGCCTATTCGCCACCCATGCAGCCTAGCCGCAAGGGGGAAACGTGGCTGACCTGGAGAGATGACATGCCATACTCGCGACTGGAGCGGCGCAAGCTGATTCATGGGTCCATTGCGCTGGCAGGCACATCCTGGCTGCTCGGATCGCAGCGAAGCACCGCCGCCACACTGCCGCCGACCCCACGACAGACTCCCGGACCATTCTATCCACTCAGCTTTCCGCAGGATTCGGACAACGATCTGATCCACATCTCAGGGCACACCGGATCAGCCGAAGGCATCGCCACGCGAATTACTGGCCGCATCCTCGACCCGAACGGACGCCCGATCCCTGGAGCGCGGGTCGAGATCTGGCAATGCGACGCGAATGGTCGCTACCACTATGTCCGGGACGGCGGAGGCGATCGGCCGCGCGACGAGGATTTCCAGGGTTACGGTGCGGCAACGACCGACGCAGCGGGCGACTACCAATTTCTGACGATAAAGCCGGTCGCCTATCCGGGTCGCACGCCGCACATCCATTTCGCCGTGTCAGGTCGCGGGTTCGAGCGGTTCATCACCCAGATGTATGTGGCTGGCGAACCGAGAAATGCCGCCGACTCTGTGCTAATGGGTGTACGTGACCCGGCTGCGCGCAATCGACTGATCGTCGACCTTCATCCAGTTCAAGGTAGCGGTCCAGCGACATTGGCCGGCAAATTCGACATCGTGCTTGGGTAACCCCGTCCGAAGACCGGACGGAGCGAGCCGGCCCCCGGTGCTGGTCAGGCGGGGAACGGAACCCGTAACCTGAGCCTTCGGCAATACTGACGACGCATCGTTCCATCGAAAATGGGACCCGATCAGATCAAGGCCACCCGTTGCTCAGCAAGAGCGGTAGTAACAGCTTCCCGATGTTTCGGTATTTCGGAGTACGTCAAAGTCCGCATCTCCTGTAGAATACCAAGATGGACACAAGCTCGGAGCTTCTCTCGAATTCAGAGATTTCGACATCCGCCGAAGCCTTCGATGATCGTTCCCACGACGAACATCCCGCCGATGCCGTTCTCGCGCCACGATCTGCCGAAAAATCCCGTTGCCTCTGGTGCGGCCGGCCGTTCAAGTCACGGACGACCGGCGGATCGGCCCAGAGGTTCTGCTCGACGGAACACCGGAAAGCGTTCTGGACAGCCGCGCGGCGTTGGACGATGCGAGCGATCGAGACGGGTTTGCTATCGGTCGATTGCCTGAAGGGCAATCAGACGAGCGTACACGCTGCGCGAGCGGCACTTCGAAGCAATGAGAAGCTGTCGATTGGCTCGTACGGATCGTAAACGTCGGCGATGTCGGGAAACATTGCGTTGATGAACTACTACGAGGACTCCACGGGACGGATTTGCATCAAGTGGATTTTCCTACCCTTGCGAAACCCAGAAACCACTACGTCGGTGTCCCAAAGGGGTTTCACAATGTCACTCATCATGCCGGGTGGGACGATGACGGCATGTCGCACATTGTGTTCGGATACGATCTGGATCTCGTCTGTCTTTTTCAGCGAGTTCGCGAACCGCAAGACACCTTGAACTTCGACCATATCCTCATCAACCGGCTTCGTCTTTTTGCTCACGACCGCCACATCGCGCGGTCGTATCATGGGGGTGTCCTGTGTCGTTCGTGTTAGTGCTACCTCACGTGGCCTACCTTGACGCACCGTGGTAAAACCGACAACATCGATCCTCCGCCCATCCGGTTCAATGGTCTTCGCGAGGCTGACAAAATTTCGATAATAGGCGTCCTCGTTGATGCGTTGGCGAAGTGTATCTTCTTCACCTTGTTTATACAGATCGAGGCATTCTAGCATTTCATCGATGACCTGCTCGCTCATCGATAAACCTGGCAAATCAAGCTGTTCGGATGCGCCTACCCTAAAAGTGACGGCAAAGCTCGCGGCGCGTGGTGCTGCGATGAAGAACTGAAGATTTTCAGTTAAAGAACGTCCAAGCCTACCGGCGTCTCGGTAGGGCCGGT
>JBLMXS010000482.1:0-8632 GCA_050257895.1 Thiohalocapsa sp. | reverse complement strand
AGATGAGCCGGCGGCGCGAACTGGGCGGCGCGGTCAGCTGGGCCGACGCGTTCGCAGTGTTTCAGGCGCCCTCGATCGGGTCGATCGTGCTGTTCGGCCTCTTGCTGATGGCGATCTTCGCGGTCTGGCTCACCGTCGCGATCGGCATCTACGATCTCACGCTCGGGCCCGCCGCGCCTGCCTCGCCGGTGGCGTTCATCCGCGACGTCTTCACGACTGACGCCGGCTGGATGCTGATCGCGATCGGCTGCGGCGTCGGCTTCCTGTTCGCCGCGCTGGTGCTGGCGATCAGTGTCGTCGCGGTGCCGCTCCTGCTCGACCGCGACGTCGGGCTCGGCGCGGCGATCGGCACCTCGCTGCGGGCCGTCGCCACCAATCCCGGGCCGATGGCGGCATGGGGGCTGATCGTCGCCGTGGCGCTGGTGGTGGGGTCGATCCCGCTGTTCCTCGGCCTGATCGTCGTGATGCCGGTACTGGGGCACGCCACCTGGCACCTCTATCGCCGCGTCGTTGCTGCCTGAACCAGACCGCAGTCCCCGACGAACGCGAACGGCTTTTACCCGCAGTCCCGGCGCAGGCTCGGCGCAAGCCGGGACCCACTTTACCGATTGACGTGGAGGGGCGGCGCGGGAACGACGGTTCCCTCGTCACCGCGCCCCAGCGATGCTACCGTGCGGCGGCGACGCGCCCAGCGCGTTGCGGCGCGGGGAGAGCGCAGATGAAAGTCTCGTATTTCGAAAACGGCCGCTACGTCCCGGGGCCGGGCGTGCCGCGCGGCTGGCCGGTGCCGCCCGGGCATTACGACCCGGAGACCGGCCGTAAGGCCTACCATGCGATGATCGACCGGCTGCGCTTTGTCGAGGAATTAGGCTTCGACTGGATCAGCCTGTCGGAGCACCATTACTCGCCGCGGATCCTGACGCCGTCGGTGACGGTTGCGGCGGCCAACATCGCCGGCCTCGTCAAGAACATCAAGATCGCGCTGTTGGGCCCGATCGTCGGCCACAGCAACCCCGTCCAGCTCGCCGAGGAATTGGCGATGCTCGACACGATGACCGAGGGCCGGCTCATCGTCGGCATGCTGCGCGGCACCACCAACGAGGTCATGACCTACGACCTCAACCCGGCCGAGTCGCGCGAGCGCACCGACGAGGGCATGGAGCTGGTGCTCAAGGCGTGGACCGAGCCACAGCCGTTCGGCTGGCAGGGCCGCTATTTCCACTTCCGCACCGTGTCGATCTGGCCGCGGCCGCTGCAGCAGCCCACTCCGCCGACCTACGCGCTCGGCACCAGCATGGAGGCCGGCGAGTTCGCGGCGCGAAACCATGTCGGGCTCGGCGTCTCGTTCGCCCCCTACGAGGTGATGGCGAAGGCGACGAAGTATTACGTGCAGCGCTGCGAGGATTACGGCTGGCAGCCGACCCCGGAGCACATCGTTTACCGCGCCAACATGCTGTTGGCCGAAACCGACGAGCAGGCCGAGGCCGAGATGCGAAGGCGGGATGGGCAGACGCCCTTCCCGGTGCGCGAGTCGCTGAAGGGGGCGCTGCTCGACGCCGACCGCCGCAATATCGCCGGCGAAGCAAAGCTCGCCAATGTCGGCGGCGTGCTGCCGACGACGTTCATCGGCGGCCCGGATACGATCGTCAAGCAGATCAAACAGTGCAAGGAGGTGATGGGCGCCGGCGTCCTCGACCTGCTGCCGCAGCCGCCGGGCTCGGGGGACATCGACGCGCTGATGAGCTCGCTCGAACTGTTCGGCAAGAAGGTCCTGCCGCGCATCCGCGATATTTGATGGTTTGATGACGGCTGCGTATCCTTCCGCCCGTCTTGGCCGGGCTTGACCCGGCCATCTCGTTGCGGCGGAGAGAGATCCCCGGGTCAAGCCCGGGGATGACGAGCAGGCGGAGGCGGCCGGGTGCAGATCGGAGGGTCAGGCGTGAGCGAGGTCGGGAGCCAATTCACGGAAAACCATGTCGAAGCCGACGGGTTTCGCATCCGCTATGCCGAGGCGGGGGAGGGGCCGCCGCTCGTGCATCTGCACGGCGCCGGCGGTCTCCGCCTGACGCCGGCGCATGATTTCTTGGCGAAGCAATTCCGGGTGATCGCGTTCGAGATGCCCGGCTTCGGGCACTCGCCGGAAAACACCCGCTCCGAGACGATGGCCGCGCTGGCGACGACGATGGCGCGGGCGTTCGATGCGCTCCGGCTCGACCGGGTCAATTTGTGGGGCACCTCGTTCGGCGGCAAGGCGGCCTTATGGCTGGCGGTGCAGGAGCCGCAGCGGCTGCGGGCGCTGGTGCTGGAAGCGCCGGCGGCGATCCGGCCGGAGGGCGTCGAGGCGCCGACCGGCACGCCGGAGGAGATGGCGCGGCGGCTCTACGGCCACCCGGAGCGGCTGAAGGTGCTGCCGCAATTCGACCCGGCGATCCAGAAAAAGACGCGGCCCCTGGTGATGCGCCTCCTGGCGCCGCCGCGCGACGCCGAGTTGGAAGCCCGCATGCGCCAGCTCGACGTGCCGACCCTGGTGCTGTTCGGCACGCTCGACCACGTCATCCCGAGCACGATGGGCCGCATTTACAAGGAGCTGATGCCGAACTGCCAGCTGTCGCTGGTCTACGATGCCGGCCACGTCATCGCCACTGAGCGGCCGGAGGCGTTTGTCGAGGTCGTCAGCGATTTCCTCGAACGCCACGAGGCCTTCGTCATCAGCCGCGACCGCACGGTGATCCACCCCTAGTTGCCGGTCCCGATCTCGGCTTGATCCGCATTCCTCACTGCCCGAGACTTCTTCGGCATCGCGGGCAGGAGGGCAGCTTTATGAAGATCGCACGGATCGAAAGCTTCGTTTTCGGCACCGGCAGCGCCAAGGACCTGCTGCTGTGCCGGGTCGAGACCGAGGACGGCACGCATGGCTGGGGCGAAGCCTACGTGACGGCCGGCAAGGAGACCGTCATCGCGGAGTGCGTCAAGGCGATGGCGGCGCATGTCATCGGTCGCGGCGTCTTCAACACGCGCCATACCGGCCAGGTGATGTTCGAGGATTTCGCGATCCGCCGCGGTTCGATGGAGCTTTTGTCGGCGTGGAGCGCGATCGAGATCGCCTCGTGGGACATCATCGGCAAGATCTGCAAGCAGCCGGTCTACAACCTCCTGGGCGGCCCGTCGCGGGAGCGGGTGCGGATCTACGCCAACGGCTGGGCCGGCCGCTCGACGATCGAGGACGGGGTCGAGCGCGCCAAGAAGGTCAAGGCGGTGGGTTTTACCGCCGCCAAGTTCGACCCGTTTCCCGGCCCTTGGCGCAGCTACATCGACCGCCGCGACGAGGATTTCGCGATCGACTACGTGCGGGCGGTCCGTGCGGCGCTGGGCGCTGATTTCGAGATCCTGGTCGAGGCGCACCGCCGCTTTGCGCCGCAGCATGCGATCCGCATCGGCCGCCGTCTCGAGGAGTTCGGCATCGACTGGTACGAGGAGCCGTGCCTGGCCGACAACATCGCGCTGTTGGCGGAGGTCAGGCGGGCTGTCGCGATTCCGATCGTCACCGGCGAGGCACTTTATACGAAGGAGCAGTTCGCCGGCGTTCTGGCGGCCCGGGCCGCCGACATCCTCAACCCCGACATCTGCGCGATCGGCGGCATCTCGGCGCTCCTCGACATCGCGGTGATGGCGCAGCCGCACGCGGTCGTCATGTCGCCGCACAATTACAATTCGCCGCTGGTCGGCATGGCGGCGACGGTGCACGTCTCGGCGGTCATTCCGAATTTTCGGATCACCGAATACTTCGTGAACCTGGAAGGGGTGTGCCGTGAGATCGCGACGCAGGGCCTCGCGGTGAAGGACGGCTGGATCGACCTGCCCACCGCCCCCGGCCTCGGGATCGACATCGACGTCGTCAAATTGCGCGCCCACCCGCACCTCGAAGCCTCTAAGCACGGCTTCCGCCAATACTGGGAGGAATACCCGAGGAAAGGCTACGAACCGCGGCTTTCGAAGACGCGGATCTAGCCTACTCCGTCATTGCGAGCGCAGCGGAGCAATCCAGCGGCCGCCGAGTGCAAGCCCATCGGGATTGCTTCGTCGCTGCGCTCCTCGCAATGACGGTGCTGTTATGCAACAGCAATACTGGGTCTACATCCTAACCAATGGACGCAACACCGTCCTTTACACCGGTGTGACCGGCGACTTGGTGCGACGGATCTACGAGCACCGGGAGAAGCTGGTCCCTGGCTTCACCACCCGCTACAACGTGTCAAAGCTGGTGTACTTCGAGCCGTTCCAGGATGCACTATCGTCCATTGCGCGCGAGAAGCAAATCAAGGCTGGCTCTCGACAGAAGAAGATCGACCTGATCAAGGTCATGAACCCGGAGTGGCGCGACCTGTACGAAACTCTATTTTGATCCCAATCGTCATTGCGAGCGCAGCGAAGCAATCTCGTGGCAGCAACGCCTAGCCCCATCGGGATTGCTTCGTCGCTGCGCTCCTCGCAATGACCAAAAGTGGGCGCTCCTCGTGGCGTTCCTCCGCGCTACAGCCAGCCGGTATCGGCCTCGAGGCCGAGCAGGTATTGGCCGACGGTCTCGAAATGCTGCTGGCGGCCCTGCAGCTGCTGCGCCACCGAATGGATGTCGCGGAAGCGGCGCTCGAACGGGTTGTCGTCGAAGATCGCGGTGGCGCCGGCCGCCTGGTAGAGGATGTCGACGACCTCGAGCGCGGTGTGGATCGCGAAGGTCGCGGCCAGCCGGATCGTCATCCGCTCGTCGAGCGTGATGTGGCCACGCGCGGCGACGGCGGCGGTGATGTCCTCGAGCGAGCCCAAAAGATGCCGCCGCGCCGCGAGGAGCCGCACCTCGGCGAGCGCCGTCTCGCGCTGGATCACGTTGTTGTTGCGCAGCGTGTTGCGGGCGCCGCGCGGAATCTTGTCGCGCGCCAATTCGACGAAATGGCCAAGCATGCTGCGCCCGATGCCGAGCGCCACCCCGGCAAACCCGGCAGCGTAGAGGATCAGGCTGCTGAAGCGGTAGAGCAGTCCCTCTTCGCGCGCCTTGTCGCCGCGCCGCGACAGGACGTCGATCGAATAGGCCTGCGGCACGAACAGGTCTTTCACCGAATACTGGTCGCTGCCGGTGCCGCGCAGCCCGATCGTGTGCCAGATGTCGGTGAAGGTGGTGGCGCTTTTGGGAAACAGCATCGTCCGCACCACCGGCGTGCCGTCGGCCTGCAAGCGCGGCCGCCCGTCGGCCTCGATCAGCGGCACATGGCAGCCGAGCCAGCTGGCGTGGTGGCTGCCGCTGGCGAAGCTCCAACTGGCGGTGACGCGGTAGCCGCCGACAACGATGCGCGCTTCGCCCGGACCCGGGCCCCAGGCGAGGATGCCGCGCGGCCCGCCGAAGATCTCGCGCGCCGCCTCGGGCGGCAGAAACGCCGCGGTCATCGAGCAGCCGGAATTCTGGTTGACGCACCAGGCGGTGCTGGCGTCGCTCTTGGCCAGTTCCTCGATGATCGGCACGTACTCTGCCGGGAGGAGTTCGGCGCCGCCGAGCGAATGCGGCAGCAACAGCCGGAACAACCCGCGCTCTACCAGCGCCGCGACGACCGGCTCCGGCAGTTCGCGGCGCTGATCGATCTCGGCGGCCGCCGCCGCCAGCATCGGCGCCATGTCGCGGACCCGCGCCAGATAATCAGCGGCGGACGGCCGCGGCGATGACGGCGTCGTCGCGGGACCGTCCTGGGGTGAGCGCTCGGCTGCCGTGCGGGCCATTCGGCGAATTCCTCGGTTGGTGGCGGCGGCAACTCCACCCTTGATGACGGCCTGGTGTCAAGGCGGCTGGCGCATGGCATCGCACAGGACTGCCCGGCGTGCCGCACCCGGCCGCGGACCTCGGAATTTGGTGCTCGTTAACCACATCGAAAGCTGTCAAACCTACGCTGCGGCAGTGACTTGAATCGTCACCCCCGCGAAAGCGGGGGTCTAGGGGCAAGCGGTAGTGCGGGTGCCCTGGATTCCCGCTGTCGCGGGGATGACGCTTTCGGTTGGTCTGATCATCGGGCTGGCGCGATCGGCGGCGCGGGCATAACAAATTCGGGAGAAGCGCGCGTGCAACGCGGCGCCGCAACGGCAGGTTCGCATTGGCTCAACGAGGAGCGCATCCGCGTCTATTCGTGGATGGTCGTGGCGATCTTCGCGGCGGTCTATCTCGTCTGGCTCGGGGCGTCGTTGCCCGACCTCGTCGATCCGCAAGGCAAGCCGTTCGGCTATGATTTCATGGCGTTTTGGAGCGCGGCGCGGCTCGCCCTCGCCGGCCTGCCTGCCGCCGCCTACGACGAAGCGATGATCGGGGCGGTGCAGCATGCGGCGGTGCCGGCGGCGCCGGGGATCGTCTTCCCGTGGCACTATCCGCCGATTTTTCTGCTGCCGGTGGCGCCGCTCGGGCTGCTCCCCTATGCCGCTTCCTTGGCGCTGTTCGTGCTCCTCTCGGCGGCGGTGTGGGCGTTGCTGGTGCACCATGCCCTGCACGACCGGCGGGCGTGGATCGTCGCCGCCGCCGCGCCGGCCAGCCTCATCACGCTGCTCGACGGCCAGAACGCCTTCCTGACCGCGGCCTTGGCCGGGTTTGCGCTGCTCTGGCTCGATCGCCGGCCGATCCTCGCCGGCATCCTGATCGGGCTGCTGGCGATCAAGCCGCACCTCGCCGTGTTGTTCCCGATCGCCCTGGTGGCGGCCGGCGCGTGGCGGGCGTTCGTTGCCGCCGCGGTGACCGCACTGCTGCTGGCGCTGGCCAGCTTGCTGGCGTTCGGCTGGGAGACCTGGGCCGCCTTTCTGCATCACCTGCCGGTCAGCCAGGCGATGGAGAACGCCGGCGCGGTGCCATGGGGCACGATCCCCAGCCCTTATGTCTTCGCGCTGGCGCTCGGCCTGTCGCTGCCGGCGGCGGCGGCGCTGCAGGCCGCCGCGGCATTGCTGGCGGCATTGTGCGTCTGGCGGGCTTGGCGCAACCCTGACGCATCGTTCGAGGCGAAGGCGGCGACCCTGCTTGCCGGCTCTCTCTTGGTGTCGCCGTATCTGTTCTACTACGACCTGACGTGGGCGGCCTTGGCGGTCGGCTGGCTGGCCATGCTCGGATTGCGTAGCGGGTTTGCCCGCGGCGAGCGCGAGATCCTGCTGCTGGCCGTGCTGGCGCCGGCGCTGATGCCGCCGCTGTTCAAGCTGGTGCCGCTGCAGATCGGCTTCCCGGCAGTGCTGGCGCTGCTGCTGCTGGCAAGCTGGCGGGCCGGGCGCGGCGCCGGGCTGGCGCGACTCGCCGCGCCGCCGCTCGCGGCGCCGTCGCCGCTTGCCGAGCCGCATTAGCCGCGCCACCGGCCGCGTTCCGCAGCGGTGCTCGTGCAGCGGCCGGCGATCGGCTATGCTGGCCGGCAATGAGGATCCGTCAGCTGCCCCCGGTCGTCGTCAACCGCATCGCCGCCGGCGAGGTCGTCGAGCGGCCGGCGGCGGCGCTGAAGGAGCTGGTCGAGAACGCGATCGACGCCGGCGCCGGCCGCATCGACGTGGTGCTGCACGCCGGCGGCCAGGCGCTGATCGCGGTCAGCGACGACGGCGCCGGGATGGACCCGGCCGAGCTGGTCCTGGCGGTTGAGCGCCACTGCACCTCGAAACTGCCGGATGACGACCTCGTCGCGATCAAGACGCTCGGGTTCCGCGGCGAGGCCTTGCCGTCGATCGGGGCGGTCAGCCGTCTTGCAATCACCTCGCGCCGGCAGGGCCGCGACAGCGCCTGGCAGATCACGGTCGAGGCCGGCGTCAAAGCGGCGCCGGTGCCGGCCGCCTACCCGCGGGGTACCCGGGTCGAGGTGCGCGACCTGTTTTTCGCGACGCCGGCCCGGCTGAAATTTCTCAAAACGCCGCGTGCCGAGCGCGACCAGGCGGTCGACATGGTGAAGCGGCTGGCGATGGCCGGCCCCACTATCGCGTTCACCGTGACCGGCGACGACGACCGCCCCCTGCTGCGGCTGCCGGCGGCGGCGACGCGCGAGGCCAGGCTGGCGATGCTGCTCGGGCAGGAGTTCGCCGACAACGCCGTGCCGGTGCTGGCGGCGCGCGACGGGTTCGAGCTGACCGGGCTGATCGGCCTGCCGACCTACAATCGCGGCCTGCCGCGCGACCAGTACCTCGTCGTCAACGGCCGGCCGGTGCGCGACCGGCTGCTGGTCGGTGCGGTCCGCGCCGCCTACCAGCACGTGATGGCGAAGGACCGCCACCCGGTCGTCGCGCTGTTTCTCGACGGCCCGGCCGCCGAGATCGACGTCAACGTACATCCGACCAAGGCGGAAATCCGCTTCCGCGACGCGGCGCTGGTGCGCGGACTGATCATCGGGGCGCTGCGCCGGGCCCTCGAGGCCGCCGGGCTGCGCAGCGCGACCACCGCCAGCGCCGCGGCCCTGGCGGGGTTTCGGGCGCCGGGTGTCGGCGGCGCGGCGACGGGGCGCTTCGCCTTCCCGCCGAGCCTGCCGGTGGCGCAGCTGGCCGAGGCCGGCAACGCCTTCCTGGCCCCGGGCGCCCCGTCGGCGCCGGACCAACCGCCGGAGCCGCAACCCGAGCCCTCCACGGAACCGCTACTGGGCAATGCCCGCGC
>JBLMXS010000481.1:0-6048 GCA_050257895.1 Thiohalocapsa sp. | reverse complement strand
ATCGGGAGCCGCAGATCGTGCGCCATCTGCTCCGGCATCAGCGCCTTTTCGCGGATCGTCGCGTCGGCCGAACCGCCGCGCACCGTGAAATCGTCGCCGGAAACGACGACCGGCCGGCCGTCGATCGTCGCGCGGCCGAAGATGTTGTTGGCCGGCGCCAGTTCGATCAGGTTGCCGTCGGAATCGTACCGGGCCCGCCCGGCGATGGCGCCGATCTCGTGAAAGCTGCCGGGATCGACCAGCGCCGCAATGCGCTCGCGCACCGTCAGCCGGCCGCCGTCGTGCTGCCGCTTGACCCGCTCGACGCCGCCCATTTCGCGGACCAGCCGCTCGCGTCGGCGCAGTTCGTCAAGCTCCGGCTGCCAGCCCATGATCGTCCTCAAACCAGTGTCTTCAGGTTGCGGGCAGGCTCACGACGGCGCGCTCTTGCTCGGCGGCAAAGGCTAGGCAGGCGCGGACATCCTCGCGCGTGAGCTGCGGAAAACCGGCAAGGATCTGCGCTTCCCTGATGCCTGACGCGAGATACGACAGAATACCGCCCACCCTGATGCCGTTGCCGCGAACGCAGGGCTTGCCGAAGCGGATCGACCGCTCAATGGCGATTCGTCGCGATAATCCATCATAGAGACGATAGGCGCGCCATGCCCAGTCGGCAAGCGGGCCCATTTCCGCATCGTCCACCGGCGCATGGGCGGCATGACGTTGTGGGCGGTGTCCGACCTCGAAGCGGCCGAGCTGCGCGAATTCGAAGAGGATTGGCGGCGTTTGCCCTAACGGCCCCGTTAATGGCTGCGGCACGCGCTTGACCGGTGCTGTGGCGTCGCGTCGTATGGGCAGGTCGGCAGCTGGGCGGTCCGAATGATCGAAGTCTGCGGTCTCGCGAAGTCGTTCGGGAGCCTGCGCGTCGTGCGGGACGCCAGCTTCACCGCGCGCGACGGCGAGATCACCGGCCTCATCGGGCCGAACGGCGCCGGCAAGACGACGATGTTCCGGCTGATCTGCACCGTGTTGCGCCCCGAAGCCGGGACGATGCTGATCGACGGCATCGACGCCGCGCGCCGGCCGCTCTCGGCACGCCACCGGCTCGGCGTGCTGCCGGACATCCGTGCGCTCTATCCGCGGCTGACGGCGCGCGAACACCTGCATTATTTCGGAGAGCTGCAAGGGGTGCCGGCAGGCGAGCTCGAGGCGCGCATCGCCGAGCTGATCGCGACGCTGCGGATGGAGGATTTTATCGACCGCCGGGCGCGCGGCTTCTCGCGCGGCCAGCAGATGAAGGTGGCCCTCGGCCGCGCCCTGGTGCACCGGCCGCACAACGTCATGCTCGACGAGCCGACCAACGGGCTCGACGTTGCGACCAGCCGCGCGGTCCGCGACCTGCTGCGCGAGCTGCGCGCCGCCGGAGGCTGCATCCTGTTGACTAGCCATATCATGCAGGAGGTCGGCGCGCTCGCCGACCGCATCGTCATCCTGGCCGAGGGCCGCGTCGTGCTGCAGGGGACGCCGGCCGAATTGCGGGATGCCACGGGATTGCGCGAGCTCGAAGAGATCTTCATGGCCGCGACGCAGCCCGCCACCGCTGCCGCAATCCTTGAAGAGGCGGGCCTCACAGTGGCCGGACAATGAACGACCCCGCTATCAACGGCCCCGCTATCGACGATTGACGCGACGATGCACGCGATCCTCACCGTCTTCCGCAAGGAAATGGTCGACCACCTGCGTGACAAGCGCAGCATCCTGGTGGCGATGATCTACCCATTGATGGGGCCGCTGCTGCTCGGCGCGATGTTCTTCTTTGTCGGCGGGTCGATGCGGGTCGACAGTAATGGAGCATTGCGGGTGCCGATCGTGCATCCCGAGAGCGCGCCCGAGCTTGTCGCCTACCTGCAGCAGCAGGGCGCGCTGGTCCAGCCGCTCGCCCAGGGCGCCACCACGCTGGTGATCGGCGGCTGGCTGCCGTTCGTCCTGATCCTGCCGGACAGCGCCGGCGACGGCGCGGCGGCGCGGCCGAAAGACCAGCCGCTGCCGGTGCGGCTGATCACCAATCCATCGCGGTTCGACAGCATCGTCGCGACCGGCCGCATCATCGATCTGCTCAACAGCTACCAGCGCGAGATGCTCGGCGCCCGGCTTCGCGCCGCCGGCTTGTCGCCGGGGCTGATGAACATCTTGCGCATCGATCAGCAGAATGTCGGCCGCGCCGCCGGGCCTGCCGTCCTCTTCCTGACGATGATCCCGCCGTTTCTGATCTTCACGCTGTTCACCGGCGGGGTGCATGTGCTGCTCGATTCGACAAGCGGCGAGCGCGAGCGCGGCTCCTTCGAATCACTGATGATGAACCCGGTGACGCGGGCCCAGGTGTTGAGCGGCAAGCTCGCCGCCGCGATCGTCTTCACGCTGATGGCGCTGGCCTCGCAGGTCGTCGGGTTCTGGGTCATGCTGCACACCGTGCCGCAGGCCTCGCTTGGCGTGATCGCGCCGCCGGGGGCGCTGCGGCTCGGCCTCGTTGTCTCGGTCTGCCTGCCGGTCGTCGTGCTCGCCGTCGCGATGCAATTGCTGATCTCCGCCGTCACCCGCAGCATGAAGGAGGCGCAGACCTATCTCGGGCTGTTGCCGCTGGTCCCGGGCCTTGCCGGCATGGTGCTGGCACTGGCGCCGGTCAACGCGCAGCCGCTGATGGCCTTGATCCCGACCTTCGGGCAGACCTTGCTGATGGGCCAGCTGGTGCGCAGCGAGGCGGTGAGCGGCCTGTTCTTCGCGATCACCGCGGTTGCGACGCTGGCGACGACGGCGCTGCTGTTGTGGCTCGGCTTCCGGCTCTACGAGCGCGAGGCTATCCTCTTCCCGCCCTAGATCAGAACGCCGCGACGAGCGGTGCCGGCACAATGTGCTGTTCGACCCCTTTTACGCCTGGGACGTTCTCGGCGGCGATGCGCATCGCTTCGCGCTCTTCTTCCGGCTGGTCGTCGGCGAACCAGAAATGCACGACCTTGTCGCGGACGACGACGTCGGCAGCCCAGATATTCGCCCATTCCTGGCCGTTCAGTTCGGCCAGCAGCTTGACGCGGATTGTGCGGTCGTCCCCATCTGTCGCCGCCGGCCGAGCCGGGATGGCGGCCAACGCGCGCACTAGATTGGCACGGCTGACGATGCCGACGAGTTTGCCGTCGCGCATGACCGGCACTCGTTTGATCCGCTTCGTCTCCAACAGATCGGCAATTTCCGACAACTCGGCCGTATCCGCGATCGTGATGACCTCGCGGGTCATGATGTCGCCGACCGTGCGGCCGTGCGACTTGGCATAAGCGCGTGCCATTTCGCGGTCGTTGGCGAGTGTGTCGAGCCAGCGGGCGCGACGCTTTTCGGTGCGGCGCTCGGTGCCGGTCTCGGCGCGATGCAGCAGATCGCCCTCGCTGACGATGCCGACGAGGTTGCCATTCGTGTCGACAACCGGCGCACCGCTGATGCCGTGTTCCGACAGCAACGCTGCCAATTCCCGGACCGACATCTGCGAGCCGGCGGTAATCACATGGGTGGTCATGATATCCATGGCGCGCATCGGAGCATCCTCCCAAACGGTTTCGCTGGTTAGAGCTACACCTCCGGCGCGGCGCCGCCTTGACGCAGATCAAACCCTTCCATCAATGGCTGAGGCACAGGCGGTGGGATGTCTTGCACGATCACGCGCCGGCGCCGCCGGTCGCCAAGGCCGGGCGCGGCGCGGCGCCGAATGGCGCTTGGGCGCGCCAGCGCAGCCGCAGCGACAATGCGATCGCGACGCTCGCCAGCCCGAGCGCCAGCCCGAGCCACAGCCCGGCCGCGCCATAGCCGAGCGGGAACGCCGCAACGAGGCCGCCGGCAAAGCCGATCGCCCAGTAGCCGACCGCGGCGATCACCATCGGCACCGCGGTGTCGCGATAGCCGCGCAAGGCGCCGGCGGCGATCACCTGCACCCCGTCGAACAGCTGGAACAACGCCGCGACCGCGAACAGCCGCAGCGCGGTCGCGACGACCGCCTGGTTGCCAGGATCGGCGAGATCGAGGTAGAGGCCGACGAGCAGCCGCGGCATCGACCACAAGACGCTCGCCGTCAGCGTCATGAAGAGGGCTCCGAGGGCCAGTGCGGTAAAGGCGGCCCGCCTTGCCGCCGCCGGCGCGCCGAGCCCCAGCTGATGGGCGACGCGGACCGTCGCCGCCTGGCTGAGGCCGAGCGGCACCATGAAGCACACGCCGGCGACGTTGATGACGAGCTGGTGCGCGGCCAGCGCGTCGGCGCCGACGACGCCCATCATGATGCCGGTCATCACAAAGACGCCGATCTCGAGGCCGCGCATCGCCGCGATCGGCAGCCCGATCCGCAGGATGTCGCGAATCGGACGCAGCACCGCGCGCCCTGAACGTCCGCCCAGCGGCATCTTCACCAGCAGCATGTAGCCGCCGAAGCTCGCCAGCGTCAGCCATTGCACGATCGCGGTCGCCGACGCGGAGCCGACCGCGCCCAGCGCAGGCAGGCCGCCGTGGCCGAACACCAGCAGCCAGTTGAGGCCGATATTGGCCGGCACCGCCAGCATCGGCACGATCATCACGATCCGCGTGCGGAACGCGGCGATCAGCAGGAAGCGCAGAACCGCGGCGCCGAGGAAGGGCGGCACGCCCCACGAGATCGCGACAAGAAAGCGGCCGATGTCGGTGACAAGCGGCGCGTCGTAGCCAAGGAGCTGCAATAGCGGCGGCAGCGCCACCAGCAGTGCGATCGCCGGTGCCGCCAGCATCGCGGCGACGACCAGCCCGCCGGTCGCGACTTGCCCGGCCATCAGGCGGTCACCGGCGCCCAGCGCATGCGCCGCCAGCGGCGCCACCGCCGTCAGCAGCCCCTGGCTCGTCATCAGAAGCGTTGCGTAGAGCGCGGCGCCGAGGCCGGCTGCGGCGAGCGGCACCGCGCCGAGATGCGCGACCATGACGGTGTTGGTCACCTGCATCGCCATCTGCGCCAGGTTGGCGGCCGCCAGCGGCGCCGCTACGGCAACCGTGGCCCGGATCTCGCGGCGAATGGCGATACGCTCGGCGGTCATGGCGCGCCGAGACTATGGCGCAGGCGACGCCAAGTCGCCCGGAAATCAGCTGTGGGGAAAGTCCCCCTCACCCCAGCCCTCTCCCCGCAAGCGGGGAGAGGGAGAAAATGGTACGGGCGGCGCAAACGCGTTCCCTCTCCGCGCTTAGCGGGGAGAGGGACAGGGTGAGGGGCCGGCGCCGTCCTCGAGATCTAGGGCGCCAGCTCCTGGACGATTTCGAGGATGGCGCGGCGGCGCGTCACGCGGCTGCCCCAGACGCGGTCGAAATCGGCGACCAGCGCCTTGGTCGCCTCGGCGGTCTGCGTCGCCAGCGCCGCCTCGACCGAATCGAACTCGTAGAACGCGACATGCACCGCGGGCCCGCCGGCGGCACTGCTATGGCTCCAGCAGCGCCAGGCGCGGCGCGCCTCGAACACCCGCATCGCCCACGGCAGGTGATCGGTCGCGTACCATTCCTCAAAGTGGGCGCGCTCCGCCTCCGGTACCTCGGCGCGCACCGCCAGACAGGCCTTCGGCACCGGCCTCAGGCCCCGATATTGACGTCGTCGACCGTGAAGCCGAGCTTCAGCACCGCCTGGAAGTAGGCGACCTTGCCGCCGTCGATCTGGCCGCGCGTCTGGATGACCTCGAACCAGCGCAGGTTGCGCAGGGTTTTCGCGGCGCGTGTCACCGCCGCCTGGATCGCGTCCTCGATGCTGGTCTGCGACGAGCCGGTGATTTCGATGACCCGGTAGACATGGTCTTCCATGCGATCCTCCGTCGATTGCAACCCCGCCGCGATAGGCCGCGCCGGTCGCGCAATACCTCGTGCCGCGCCGGACGGGTTTAAACCCCCGTCGTAGCGGTGCGATCAACGATGGCGGCTGCGGCCGGCGGCCAGCGCCAGCGTGACCCCGGTCATCGCCGCGACAATCCCAGCCAGACGGAACATCGCGTGGAACGCGGTCAGGAACGCCGCCCCGTCGCCGCCCGCCTC
>JBLMXS010000480.1:0-8406 GCA_050257895.1 Thiohalocapsa sp. | reverse complement strand
GGGCGCTCGACGATGCGGTTGACGCCTACGATCGCCACCTCCGGGTAGTTGATGATCGGCGTCGCGGCGATGCCGCCGAGCGCACCGAGGCTGGTGATCGTGATCGTCGAGCCGGAGAGCTCCTCGCGCGCCGCCTTGCCGGCCCGCGCCGCTGCCGCAAGGTGACGGATCTCGGCGGCGCTCTGCCACAAATCAAGCGCCTCGGCGTGCCGCGCCACCGGCACCATCAGGCCGCCCTCCGTCTGCGTCGCGAGGCCGATATGGACGGCGCGGTGGCGGTGCAGCACGCCGGCGTCTTCGTCGTAGCGAGCGTTGACCTGCGGGTGCGCCACGACCGCGGCGACGATCGCCCGCATAAGGAACGGCAACAGCGTCAGGTGCTCACGCTCCGGATAGGCGGTATTGAGCTCGCCGCGCAGCTTTTCGAGCGCGGTGACGTCGACCTCCTCGACATAGGAGAAATGCGGGATATGTCGCTTCGACTGCTGCAGATGCTCGGCGATGGCGCGGCGCAGGCCGATCACCGGCACCTCGTCGATCCCGTCGCGGCGCGCATAGGCGGTGGCGCCGGACATGGCTGAGGCCGCGCCGCCGGCCGCGTAGGCATCGAGATCGGCCTGCGTGATGCGGCCTTCGGGACCGCTGCCCGGCACGAACTGCAACTCGATGCCGAGATCCCACGCCCGCCGCCGCACCGCCGGCGACGCCAGCGGCTTTGTACCCTGGCGCCGAGACGGTGGAGGCTGAGCCGCCGGCATCGCTGCGGGCTCCCCGTCACCCCCGTGTCGAGCCCGGGGCAGGCTCTGTCCCTCTCCCCGCAAGGGGGGAGAGGGGACGCTCGACACCGCTGCGCCGCCACTCCCTCTCCCTCCCCGGACTTGACCCGGGGATTGCGAAGAGAGGGCCGGGGTGAGGGGCTGCTCGCGCTGCCGCGTCGGCGCCGGCGATGTGCTGACCTCCGCGGCGTTCCCCTCCCCCGCCACCTCGAGCACCACGAGATCGGACCCGACAGGGCGGCGCTCGCCCGGGTTGCCGCCCAGTGAAACGACGGTGCCGGCGACCGGCGACGGCAATTCGACCGTCGCCTTGTCGGTCATGATGTCGGCGAGCGGGTCTTCCTCGCGGATCGCCTGACCCGGCTTGACGTGCCACGCGACGATCTCGGCCTCGGTCATGCCCTCGCCGATATCGGGGAGTTTGACGACGTAGCGGCCCATCGCGCGGTCCCGCCCCTACCCCTCGAGCGCCCGGCGCAGCCCCTCGGCGACGCGCTGCGGGCCGGGGAAATACGCCCATTCGAGGGCGTGCGGATAGGGCGTGTCCCAGCCGGTGATGCGGACGATCGGCGCCTCCAGGTGGTAGAAGCAGTGCTCCTGGACGAGCGCCGCTAGCTCGGCGCCAAAGCCGCAGGTGCGGGTCGCCTCGTGGGCGATGACGCAGCGGCCGGTCTTCTTGACAGAGTCGACGATCGTTTCGAGATCGAGCGGCAGCAGGCTTCTGAGATCGATGATCTCGGCGTCGATGCCGGCTTCGGCCGCCGCCGCCAGCGCGACATGCACCATCGTGCCGTAGACCAGCACCGTCACCGCTTTCCCCTCGCGCACCACCGCAGCGCGGCCGAGCGGCACCGAATAGTACCCCTCGGGCACCGCCGCGGCGGGATGTTCGGCCCAGGCCTGCGCCGGCCGGTCTGGATGGCCGTCGAACGGGCCGTGATAGAGCCGCTTCGGCTCGAAGAACACGACCGGGTCGTCATCCTCGATGGCGCTGATGAGGAGCCCCTTGGCGTCGTACGGGGTGGACGGGATCACCGTCTTGAGGCCGCAGACATGGGTGAAGATCGCCTCGACGCTCTGGCTGTGCGTCTGACCGCCGAAGATGCCGCCGCCGCAGGGCGCTCGCACCGTGATCGGCGCCGAGAACTCGCCGGCCGAGCGGTAGCGCAAGCGCGCCGCCGCCGAGACCAGCTGGTCGGTCGCCGGGTAGATGTAGTCGGCGAACTGGATCTCGACGATCGGGCGCAAGCCGTAGGCGCCCATCCCGACCGCCACCGCCAGCATGCCGCCCTCGGCGATCGGCGCGTCGAACACCCGCTCGTCGCCGTGCTTTTTCTGAAGGCCCTCGGTGACCCGGAAGACGCCGCCGTAAAATCCGACATCCTCGCCGAAAATGACGATGTCGGGGTCGCGCTGCAGCATCACGTCCATCGCCGAATTGAGCGCCTGCACCATCGTCATCGCCGGCATGGCTCAGAGGCTCCCATACGGATTGCCATCCCGGCGAAAGCCGGGATCCATCCTGCAACTGCACCCAAAGCGGAACCGTGGATCCCGGCCCGCGCCGGGATGACAAGCGTAGGAAAGCATAACCCCAGCACCGCTGCTCATCGGCTCACACCCCGAGTTCCTGGCGCTGGCGGCGCAGGTGGTCGGGCATTTCCTTAAAGACGTCATCGAACAGCGTCTTGGCGCTGACATGCGGGCCGTTTTCCATGGTGCCGTAGCGCTCCGCCTCGCGCGCCGTCTCCCGCACCTCGTCGGCGAGCTCGCTTTCGAGCTGGCGATGGCGCTCGGGCGACCACTCGCCGAGCCGCGTCAGGTGTCTTGACAGCCGCTCGATCGGGTCGCCGAGCGGCCATTCCCGGCCCTCCTCGTCGGGCCGGTAGCGGCTCGGATCGTCGCTCGTCGAATGCGGCCCGGCGCGGTAGGTGAACAACTCGATCAGCGTCGCGCCGTGATTGGCGCGCGCCCGCGCCGCCGCCCACTGTGTCGCGCCGTACACCGCGAGGAAATCGTTGCCGTCGACCCTGAGGCACGCGAGGCCGAAGCCGATCGCGCGCGCCGCGAACGTCGCCTCCTCGCCGCCCGCGACCTCCTGGTGCGAGGAGATCGCCCACTGGTTGTTGACGATGTTCAGCACCACCGGAGCGCGGTAGACGGCGGCGAAGGTCAGCGCGTGGTGGAAATCGGGTTCGGCCGTCGAGCCTTCGCCGATCCAGCTGGCGGCGATGCGGTGGTCGCCCTTGTAGGCCGAGGCCATCGCCCAGCCGACTGCCTGCGGGAACTGGTTGCCGAGATTGCCGGCGAGCGAGAAGAACGACGCCTCGCGCGCCGAATAGAGCACCGGCAGCTGGCGCCCCTTGAGCCGGTCGCGCGCGTTGGAATAGCACTGGCACATCATGTCGAGGAGCGGCCAGCCGCGCGCCACCAGGAGGCCCTGCTGGCGGTAATAGGGAAACACCATGTCGTCGGGCGCGAGCGCGAAGGCCTGGCCGACGCCGATCGCCTCCTCGCCGGTGCATTTCATGTAGAACGAGGTCTTGCCCTGGCGCTGAACACGGTACATGCGGTCGTCGTAGGCGCGGGTCAGCATCATCGCGCGCAGGCCACGCCGCAGCGTCTCGGGATCGAGCTTGGGGTCCCAGGGGCCGACCGCGGCCCCGTCGTCGTCGAGGACGCGGATCAGGTGATAGGCGAATTCGTGCGTCGTATGCGCCGGCGCGTCGATCGGCGGCCGCTCGGTGACGCCGGCGGCGTAGCGGCGCACATAGGTGAAGTCCGGCTTTTCGCCGGGCGCCGGGTGGTGCGGCGGGATGTGCAGCCGGAGTTTGGGCACGGGCTCGACTGCGGAGCCGTCGGTGGCGCCGGGGGCGCCGGTGATCGCTGTGTCCATGGCGCATCGTAAGGTTGCGTTGCGGGTGCGCTGGCGCGCGTCCCGATGCTACACGCGATTGGCTGCCGATGGTTCCCGATTCGCATCGTCCAAGCGGCACCCGGACGCCCACCCGCCCCGAAAATGTGGCGGCGGGTATCGCGCGACCCCGGAACCCTTTGGAGCCACTGCCGTTGTACCCTGCCTCGTTCTATATGCGGTGCGACGATTACAAACGTGTGCAGCGGCTGCCGATCTGTGGTAGAAAGAATAATGCTCAAAGACGAAGTTAGAGCCGTCCTGGCGCGGGTCTCGAGTTGGCCCGAGGAGCGCCAGCGTCTGCTGGCGGAACTGGCCGTCGAGATCGAGGCCGAGATGACCCGCACCAGCTACCACGCGTCCTGCGCCGAACTGGAGGCGGTCGACGCGGCGCTGCGTGCCCGCACCGCCAGCGAGGCCGAGGTCGAGGCTGCCTACGCCGCTTTCCGGCGGGGATGAGGGTCGACTATAGTGCGAATGCCGTCTCCGACCTGCGAGGCATAGCGGACTATTACGCCCGGGCCGAAAACTCGGCCACAGGGGAGCGCGTCGCGGCGCGGATCCGCGAAGTCATCGCCCGCATCGCGCGGATGCCGCAAAGCGGTCGGCCGGTCGTCGCCCGACGCGGCGTGCGGGTCGTGTCGCTTTTGCACTACCCGTACAACATCTTCTACGCCGTCGGCGGCGACAGCGTGCGCATCTTGCACATCCGCCACACCGCCCGCCGCCCGTGGATCAGCGATCAGAGCTGAGGCGTCTCCGGCGTCGAGTCAGGCCTTGTTGCGCCAGCCACGCTGGCCGCGGCCGCCGACAAAGCCGGCTCGCACGCGCTGCTTCAGCAACGCCGGCGGCCGGAAGCGCTCGCCATAAGCCTCGTGGAGGATCTCTGAAGCCTGCAAGCAGAGCTTCGAGGTCGTCGCGTCGATCAGCTCGAACGGCCCCATCGGATGGCCGAGCCCGAGCTTGCAGGCGGTGTCGATGTCCTCCGGCGTCGCCACGCCGTCCTCGACCAGCCGCACCGCCTCGTTGAGGAAAATGAGGAACATGCGGTTGACTGCAAAGCCGGCGACGTCCTTGACGCGGATCGGCGTCTTGTCGGCCTCGCGCATCAGCCGCATTGCGGTCTCGACGGTTTCGGGGGCGGTGTCGAACGCCGGGATGATTTCGACCAGCTTCATGCGCGAAGCCGGCGAGAAATAATGGGTACCGAGGAAGCGGGTCCGACGCGCCTCGCCGACGTGGGAAGCCAGCGTCGAGATCGGGATCGTCGAGGTGTTGCTGGCAAAGATGCAGCCGGGCCCGCAGATCGCGTCGAGCCTCCGATAGGTCTCGCCCTTCACCGCCTCGTCCTCGAACACCGCCTCGGTGACGAAATCGCAGGCCGCGAACGGCTCTAGCGCGACGCTCGTTATGATGCGAGACAACGCCAGCGGCTTGTCCTCTTCCCGGAAAAAGCCGCGCGGGATGCCGCGGTCGAGGGCGCGCGCCAGCCGGTCGAGCGCCGCCTGCAGGATCTCCTGCGAGCGGTCCGACAGCACGACCTCGTGGCCGGCCAGCGCAAAGACCAGCGCGATCTCCGCCCCCATCAACCCGGCACCGACGACGCCGATCTTCTCCTTCGCCATCGCAAAAATCCCCTTTGAGCATGCAGCGTTCCAAATTCGTCATGCCCGGGCTTGACCTGGCTTGACCCGGGCATCCATGAGCCACCGAACAGCCGCCGGGCTTCCCGTAGATGGCCGGGACACGCCCGGCCCTGACGACTTTGGCTCGTGTCAGCGCGGCGCGAACTGGGTCGCGCCGAAGGTCACCTCGCGCTCGGCGTCGGTGATCGGCTTGTTAGCCGACGCAGCATCGGCCAGCACCGCGAGGCCGCGCTGCACGCCGGGCCGCGCCATCATCTCGCCGTACCACCGCTTTATTGCCGGGTAGTGCGCGAGATCGACGTAGCCGCGCTCCTCGAACCGCGGCGACGGCTCGGCCGCGGTGCGGATCCACGGGAAGGTAATGATGTCGGCCAGCGAGTACTCGTCGCCGGCGAGCCAATGCGCCTCGGCGAGGCGTCGGTTCAAGACCCGGCTCAGCCGCGCCACCTCGTTCGTGTACCGTTCGATGGCGTACGGGTGCTTCTCCTTGGCGTAGGCGCCGAAATGGTTCCACTGCCCGAACATCGGCCCGACCCCGCCCATCTGAAACATCATCCATTCGAGGCATTTGTAGCGGCCGGTGGGCTCTGTCGGGATCAGCCTGCCGCCGGTCTTTTCCGACAGGTAGATCATGATCGCCGCCGATTCGAACAGCGTAAACGGCTTGCCGCCCGGCCCGTCGGGATCGACGATCGCCGGGATGCGGTGATTGGGCGTGATCTTGAGGAATTCCGGCTTGAACTGATCGCCGGCGCCGATGTCGACCGGGATCACCCGGTATTCGAGGCCCAATTCCTCGAGCGCGATATGCACCTTGTGGCCGTTCGGCGTCGCCCAGCTATACACGTCCAGCATCGCCCGCACCTCTGGCAAGCATTCACAGCCACGATGTCACCGTGGACTGCAGCTTGCAATCCCGGCAGATGATTTTTGGTCATTTACCTTGACCATCGTGCGACGGCCACTCAAGTTCAGAAATCGCTTTGGCCGAGCTTTGCGGGAGCGAGATTTATGGGTCAGGTCAATATCGCTGAAGCGAAGGCGAAGCTGTCGGAGCTGCTCGACCGCGCACTGGCCGGCGAGGAAATCGTTATCGCGCGCGCCGGCAAACCGCTGGCGCGGTTGGCCCCGCTCGATCGCAAGCCGCCGCGAAAGCCGGGCGCATGGCGACATTGGAATATACCCGAGGACATCTTTCTGGAGCCGATGGAGCCGGAGGATCTCGATGCCGCCGAAGGCAAATGCAGCGATGAATTTTGCATCAGCCTGCCGTCATCGCGCTCTTGAATGAAGCTGCTTATCGATACGCATGCGCTGGTTTGGTGGCTAAGCGACAGTCGCCGCCTCTCCAGTTCGGCACGCTCGGCGATAACGGATGCGCATAATGATCTCTTCGTCAGCGCGTGCGTCGCCTACGAAATCCGCTACAAGCAGCGATCCGGGAGGCTGCCGCCAATCGCCGACCACCTGTCCCGGGAGTTGCATCGGCAAGGCATCGCGGTCGTCGCGATCACCCTTGAGCATGCACTTGGCGCCGCGGCGCTGCCGGGGCCGCATCGCGATCCCTGGGACCGCTTGATGATCGCTCAAGCGCTTGCCGAACAATGCCAGGTGGTGACCGTCGATCCGGTCTTCGCGGGTTACGGTGTGCCGGTACTCTGGTAGCGGCTGGAGGGCTTATTATGACGATCCTGGTGGAGACCCGCCCCGGCTATCGGGTCATAACGCTGAACCGGCCGGAGAAACTCAACGCGCTGACCGCCGAGATGGCGGATGCGCTGATGGCGGTGCTCGCTGCCGCCGAGGCCGATCCAGCTTGCCGCGCGGTGCTGCTGACGGGCGCCGGTCGCGCCTTCTGCGCCGGTCAGGACCTGACCCAGGTCGTCGATCTGCCGGCAGCCGAGATCGGCGGTCTGCTCGACCACTACAACCCGCTCATCAGCAAGTTGCGGGCGCTGCCTCTGCCGGTCGTGTGCGCCGTCAACGGCGTCGCCGCCGGCGCCGGCGCCAACCTGGCACTCGCTTGCGACATCGTGCTGGCGGCGAAATCGGCGAGTTTCGTGCAGGCCTTCGCCAGGATCGGCCTCATTCCCGATTGTGGCGGCACCTGGTTCCTGCCGCGGCTCGTCGGGATCGCGCGCGCCCGCGCGCTGGCGATGCTGGCCGAGCCGCTGTCGGCCGAAACGGCGGCGGCCTGGGGGATGATCTGGCAGGCGGTCGACGACGAGCGGCTGCTCGACGCGGCGGACGCGCTGGCGGCGCGCCTCGCGACCGGCCCAAGCGCCGCGCTGGCGCTGATCAAGGAGGCGTTCGAGGAAAGCATGGAAAACGACCTCGACAGCCAGCTGGATTTGGAGCGCGACCTGCAGGAAGAGGCTGCCGGCAACCCCGATCATCAGGAAGGCGTGCGCGCCTTTCTGGCGAAGCGGCCGCCGTCGTTTGCCGGGCGCTGATGCTGAACGCCGTTCGCCATGCTGCATGCCAGCCCGGCGATTTATGCGCGGATCGCGGGTCAGACCTGCGCTAGACTTGGGACCTCTACGATTTCGGCGCCGCTGGCGCTCACCACGGGAGGATTGGCGAATGGCTCGGCAGTACCGGCGGATCTCGGCTGATTGTCACTTGGACATGCTCTGGCTGCCGCCGGAGCTGTTCACCACCAACGCGTCGAGCAAGCTGCGCGACGAGATGCCCTACGTCGCCGAGCAGCCGGACGGCAGCAAGATGTGGACCGACAAGTACGGCGCCAATTATGGCCTGTGCGGCGGGGTCGGCGCGACCGGCACGCCGTGGACTCCCGGCAAGCAATTGCGCGCCGACAAGATGGCCGAGGCCGGGCTCTACAAGGACTATTTCGACAAGGGCCTGCGCCGCCCCGGCGACCCGCATTTGCGCGTCAAGGACATGGAGCGTGACGGGGTCGACGCCGAGGTGATCTACGGCATCCTCGCAGCCTGCGCCAAGGTCAAGGACCCCGAAGTCGCCGACGAGATGCTGCGCATCTACAACGACTTCCTGCACGATTTCACCAGCCAATACCCCGACCGCATGATCGGGCTGGCGTGCCTGC
>JBLMXS010000479.1:0-7558 GCA_050257895.1 Thiohalocapsa sp. | reverse complement strand
CTCGCGGGCGAGCGGCGCGGCAGCCTCATCGCGACGATCGACCGCACGGTGACTGGCGCCGGGGCGCGGCTCCTGGCCGAGCATCTGGCGGCGCCGCTGACCGACCCGCAGCGCATCCTCGCCCGCCTGGACGGGGTGCAATGCCTCGTCGAAAACGCCGCCATGCGGGGGGCATTGCGCGAGAGGCTGCGGCACATCGGCGATATCGAGCGCGCCTTGACACGGCTCAGCCTTGGCCGCGGCGGGCCGCGCGACCTCGCCGTGTTGCGCGATGCGCTGGGCGAGACGGCGACAATCCGGGCCGTCCTGTCGGCGGCGGGACTGCTGCCGTTGCCGGCGTTGCTGGCAGAGGCCGCGGCCGGGCTCGGCGAGCACGCCGCGGTGGTCGACCGGCTGGCCCGCGCACTGGCCTCAGAGCTGCCGCTGATGGCGCGCGACGGCGGCTTCATCGCTGCCGGCTACCTCCCCGAGCTCGACCAGCTGCGCGAACTGCGCGACGACAGCCGCCGCGCCATTGCCGCGCTGCAGGCGCGCTATGCCGAGACGAGCGGCGTTGCCGCGTTGCGCATCCGCCACAACAACGTCATCGGCTATTACGTCGAGGTCTCGGCGGCCGCAATCGAGAGACTTGGCGCCGAGAAGCTCGGGCCCGATTTCATCCACCGCCAGACGATGGCCGGGGCGCAGCGCTATACGACGGCGGAGCTGGGCGAGTTGGAGAGCCGTATCGCCAGCGCCGGCGAGCGCGCGCTGGCACTTGAATTGCGGCTGTTCGACGACCTGGTCGGCGACATCCTCGCCCGCCGCGGCGAGATCGCGGCCGCCGCGCAGGCACTGGCGATGCTCGACCTGGCCGCGAGCCATGCCGAATACGCCGCCGAAACCAGCTCCATCCGTCCCGAGATCGTGGCGGAGCCCGTGTTCGCGGTGCAGGACGGCCGCCATCCCACCGTCGCAGCGGCGCTTGCCGGCAAGGGTGCCTTCGTCGCCAACGATTGCCTCCTCGCGGACGACCGCATCTGGTTGGTGACCGGCCCCAACATGGCCGGCAAAAGCACGTTCCTGAGGCAGAACGCACTGATCGCGATCCTTGCGCAGATCGGCGCCTTCGTCCCGGCGCGTGCGGCACGGATCGGCGTCGTCGACCGGCTGTTCAGCCGGGTCGGCGCCGCCGACGACCTGGCGCGCGGCCGCTCGACCTTCATGGTCGAGATGGTCGAGACGGCGGCGATCCTCAACCAGGCCGGGCCGCGCAGCTTCGTCATCCTCGACGAGATCGGGCGCGGCACCGCCACCTTTGACGGGCTGTCGATCGCCTGGGCGGCGCTCGAGCATCTGCACGAGGTCAACCGCTGCCGCGGCCTGTTTGCGACGCATTACCATGAGCTGACGGCGCTGGCGGCGAAGCTGCCGGCGCTCGCCTGCCATACGATGCGGGTCAAGGAGTGGCAGGGCGACGTCGTCTTTCTACACGAGGTGGCCGCGGGCACCGCCGACCGCTCCTACGGCATCCATGTCGCCAAGCTCGCCGGCCTGCCGCCAAGCGTGACAGCGCGCGCCGAAGAGATCCTCGACCTGTTGCAGAACGGCGAGCAGAGCGGCGCGCTGGCCCGCCTCGCCGACGATCTGCCGCTGTTCCGGGCGACACGCCTTACCGCCGCGGCAGCCGCGCCGCCGCAACCGTCGCTGGTCGAAGCACTGCTGCGGGAGATCCGCCCCGACGAACTCAGCCCACGCGAGGCGCTGGAATTGCTTTACCGGCTCAAGAGACTTCTGGAGGAAGAAACATGCGGATAGCGTGGGTACTGGCATTCGCATTGGTGATCGCCCCAGCGACGCCGGTCATTGCCGCGCCGCCCGGCCACATCGTCCGGGTCGGGATCCTCGGCCAGATCGATCCTACTTTCGATCCTGCCAGCAACGCCTTCGCGCGGGAGCTGGTGGCAGGCTTGCGCGAACTCGGCTACTTGCCGGGGCGCGATGTCGTCTTCGAGTACCGCAGCGCGCATGGCAATACGGAGGCCATGCCGGGGCTGGCCATCGAGCTGGTGAGTTTGAAGCCTGACATGATCCTGGCGCCACGGCCCGGCGCGATCCTCGCAACAATGGCGGCGGAGCGAGCAACAACGACGATCCCGATCGTCATGATCGGGGCGGAGGACGCTGTGGAGACCGGCCTCGTCAAGAGCCTCGCGCGACCCGGCGGCAACATCACCGGCCTTGCCGTCAACGCGGCCGAAATTGCCGCCAAGCGCGTGCAGCTTCTGAAGGAAGCGGTGCCGCATCTGTCCCGGGTCGCGGTCTTGTGGAATGCGACGCTGAAAGGAATGGCGCTCGGCTATCAGAATATCGAGAACGCATCGCCGCAGCTGGGCGTGACGATCCAATCGATCCGCGTCGGCGGCTCGGAGCAGTTTCCGGAAGCCTTCGCGGCAATCGAGAACGGCCAGCCGGATGGTCTCGTGGTGCTGTATGGGCCTTTGCGCGGCGATGATCTGCCTCGCATCGTCAAATTCGTAACGCAGCGCAGACTTCCAACGGTCTTCGAACTCGGCCGAGGGGCGAGCGGCGGCGGGCTGATGGAGTTCGGTCCCGACGCGTCTCGGATGGCCCGGCGCGCGGCTTTCTACATTGACAAGATCGCCAACGGAGCCAAACCGGCCGACCTGCCGGTCGAGGAGCCGAGTGAATTCGAGTTGGTGGTCAATCTGAAAGCGGCGAAGGAAATGGGCTTCGTGGTGCCGCATTCGCTGTTGCTGCGGGCCGACCGCATCATCGAATAGGGCGGCTGCGAGCCGTGGCTGTCAGCTCAGCAGCCGCAGCAGGATCGCCACGCCGGCCAGGATGACCAGCGTCTGCAAGGCGATGGCCCCGAGCAGCAGCCGCTGCTCGCCCTGCAGTTCGTTCAGCTTGCCGCGAATCTCGCCGAGGCGGAGATCGAGCTCGACGCGCAGATCGCTGAGACCGAGATCAAGCTGCTCGCGGGTGACGCCGGCTTCCCCGGCGGTCTCGGCGATGGCACCCGCGACCTCCTGCGCCATCTTTGGCGCCAGGCCCGCGGCTTCCAGACGCTGCGCCAGCTTCAGCGTGTCGAACGCGAGGGAATTCATGATCCGGAACAACGGCGCAAAACGCCGCCCGCGTCAATCGCACTTTTTCACCCGGTGATTCGACCTGCGCTTGCGGCATAATTGCCGGCATGAAGCGCCCCAACCGGCCGCACCGTCGGTGTCTCACCGGTAAGATAGCGCCCTCCGAGACGCGATTGCGCTGCCCCGCCGAGGATGCCAGTGTTTGGCGATGCTTGGCCCGCTCCTCACCCTGCTCAACGCGCCCGATCTAGCGCGCTACACCGCGGCGGGCTGGTGGGGCGCGGAGACGCTCTACGCGCTGGCGCAGCGCCAGGCGGCGGCTCGGCCCGCCGCGTTCGCAGTGCGGGACCGCCACCGCCGGCTGACCTATCGGCAGCTCGTGGATCTGGCCGACCGGCTGGCGGCAGACCTCGCCGGACACGGGCTGCGGGCGGGGAACCGCGTTGCGGTGTGGCTGCCGAGCCGCGTCGAGGTCGCCGTCGCACTCCTCGCCTGCTCGCGCAACGGCTATCTGTGCTGCCCGTCCCTGCATCGCGGCCACAGCGTCGCCGAGGTGGCGGCGCTGATCGATCGGATGCGCGCCGCCGCCATCATCGCGCTGCCGGGCTACGGCGCCGATGCCGGCGGCGATGACCTTCGCGGCGACATCTTCGATGCGCTGGCCGACCGCGATTTCCTGCGCCTCCGCCTGCCGGTCGGCACTGCCGACGCGCCGCCGTTCACGGCGCTCACGGGTCCGGCGGTCTCGCTGCCGGCGAGCGACGACCCTAACCAGATCATGTATCTGCCATTCACCTCGGGGACCAGCGGCATGCCCAAGGGCGTGCTCCACAGCGACAACACGCTGTTGGCGACGGCGCGGATGATGGCGCGCGACTGGCATCTCGAGGGCGCGGTGCTCTATACGCTCAGCCCGCTGTCGCACAATCTCGGGCTCGGCGCGCTGGTGACGGCGTTAGTCGCCGGGGGCGAACTTGTGGTCCACGACCTGTCGCGCGGCTTGAGCCTCGTCGACCGGCTCGGCGAAACCGGCGCCGCCTTCCTGTTCGGCGTCCCGACGCATGCGATCGACCTCCTGGCCGAAATGCGCGAGCGGGGCCTCGGCCGGCTCGGCCTTGTTCGCGGCTTCCGCATCTCCGGGGCCGCCGCCCCGCCGCATGTCGTAGAGGGGCTCATCGAGCACGGCATCGTGCCGCAGAGCGGCTACGGCATGACCGAGACCTGCTCGCACCAATACACCTTGCCCGACGACCCGGCGGCCCGCATCGTCGGCACCAGCGGCCGCGCCTGCGACGGCTACGAAATTAGCATCTGGCGGCAGGACGACCCCGACATCGAAGCCGCAACCGGAGAGATCGGCGAGATCGGCGGCCGCGGCGCCAGCCTGATGCTCGGCTATTTCGACGACCAGCGCGCCACCGAGGCGGCGTTCAACCGCGCCGGCTGGTTCATGACCGGCGATCTTGGCCGGCTCGACGCCGACGGCTGCCTCATCGTCAGCGGCCGCAAGAAGGACGTCATCATCCGCGGCGGCCACAACATCGACCCGGCGCCGATCGAGGCGCTGGCATTGCGCCACCCAGCGGTGGCGCAGGCGGCGGCGTTCGCGCTCCCCGACGCCCGGCTCGGCGAGCGGGTGTGCCTCGCGGTGACGACGCGGCCGGGGGCGGCGCTCGACCCGCCGGACTTGCTGCTGCATCTGGCGCAGGCCGGGCTGGCGCCGCATGCGATGCCGGAATTCCTGCTGCCCTTGCCGGCGCTGCCGTTGACCGCCGGCGGCAAGATCCTGAAGCGCGAGTTGGCGCGGCGCCTCGCGGCCGGGGATGCAGCGCCGCTGCCGCTGCGCCCGGAGATCAAACTCGCGCCCGAAGCTGCCGGCGGGGAGAGGTGATGCGCGCCGTTGTCGTCGGCGAGTTCGGGCCGCCGGAAGCCTTGCGTGTCGCCGAGGCGCCGATGCCAGTGCCGGGTCCCGGCGAAGTGCTGGTCGAGATCCAGGCGGCGCCGGTCAACTATGTCGACATGCTGGTGGTCGAGGGCCGCTACCAGTTTCTGCCCCCCTTTCCGTTCATCCCGGGCAAGAGCCCGGCCGGCATCGTGACTTCTGTCGGCCCAAACGTGGCGAGTCTGCACATCGGCGACCGCGTGCTGGCGACGGCGGAGACCGGTGGCTATGCCGAGGCCGTGGCAGTCGAGGCGGAGCAGTGCCATCGCCTGCCGGCGCGCATGTCGTTCCTGGAAGCCGGCTCGCTCGCCGTCGTCTACGACACCGCCTGGGTGGCGTTGCGCAGCCGCGCCCGCCTGCGCGCCGGCGAGAGCGTGCTGGTGCTGGGCGCGTCGGGCGGCGTCGGCCATGCCGCGGTGCAGCTGGCGCGGGCAATGGGGGCGCGGGTCCTGGCCGGCGTGTCGCGGCCGGAGCGGGCAGCGCTGGCGCGAGCGGCGGGCGCGGACGCGATCATTGACCTGTCGCGGCCCGATCTGCGCGAGAGCCTGCGCGAGCAGGTCCATGCCGAGACCGACGGAAGCGGCGCCGACGTCGTCATCGATCCGCTCGGCGGCGCCGTGTTCGACGCGGCGATCCGCGCCGTCGCCTGGTGCGGCCGCCTCGTCGTCATCGGCTTTGCCGCCGGCGGCATCCCCTCGTTGCGGATCAATTATCTGCTGTTGAAAAACATCGAAGTCAGCGGCCTTCAGATCACCGATTACCGCAAGCGGCGCCCGGCGGAGCTGATGACGGCCTATGCCGAAATTTTCGGCTTCTACGAGCTTGGCCATCTCCGCCCGGCGGCGGCGACGGTGTTCCCGCTGGAGGCTGCCGGGGCGGCGCTTGCCCGGGTGCGCGACCGCCGCATTGCCGGCCGCGCCGTGCTGCGCCCGGGGCCGGTGGCCGCGCTGCCGACCGCCGGCTGAGGGGAACGAAAGACGCGCCGATGCCGTCCTGCCGCGCCTCTGGCCCCGTCTGCCGCCACCGGGAACCGCGCGTCGCGCGCGTCGGTTAGTGACGTCAGACCCAGTGCACCCGGCTCTAGGGAGTGACCCCAATGAAACGCTTCGCCCTCAACATCGCCGCCGTGCTGCTCGGCACGATGGCCTATGTCGCCGTCGGCATCGCCCTCGCCAATGCCGGTTGAGAATGCCCCGCTGCCGGCGGAGAGCCGGCCGACGGAATGCCCGGCTGAGAGAATGCCCGGCTGAGAGAATAAAGCAGCACCGCGGGCGGCATCGCAGCCGCCCGCCATTTACCCGCCCGCCATTTACCCGCCCGCCATTTACCCGCCAAGCCGCGGCTTTGTCGCGCAGGCAAGCGAGAAGCAGCGAGAAGGTCATGCTTTACGGCGGCGGCGGAATGGGTGGGCGAGCGCGAGCATGATGAGCTTGGCGAAAGGCTACCCCCTCGATCAGCAACAGGGCGCGATCGGCGCCGAAGATGCGGAGCGCGCTTTCGGTCTTGCTTCCCCAATCGGCCGGCAACAGGGCCGTTATCGTTTTGATGAGGCGCAGGTTTTCGTCCGCCGCTGTCGTAAGTAGCGACGCATCCCAAAGCCATGCTGCCACAATGAGGACGAAGGCACCCGCGAGCGCAGCGGCTTTGAAGGTGCCGCGGCCGACCCACCTCGCGATCAGTGCCGTCCTGCGTCCCATTCTCGGTAAACGGCAGGGCGAGCACCGCCGCTTCGTGCGAACGCAATGGCGCCGGCGCCCATCCCTGGGCGGCTCGGAATAAGATCCCGCCCGGCCGTTTGGGAAACTGGGCTCCTGGCCGTGAACTCGGCAGGATCTCGCCTCGGCACCGCGTCGCGGAAAGCCCCCTTATCCATTTACGCTGAAAAGGCGAGCGAGGGACAGATGACCGCTGAAACCGTGCTCATCGTCGATGCTGATCGCCGAATCTGCGAAGTCGTCACCGAATTCCTGGCAGACCAGCAATTCGAAGTGCTCTGTGCGTATGACGGATCGGAGGCGCTCGCGCTCCTGAATGCGCACAGGGTCGACGTTGCGGTTATCGATCTGCTGCTTCCCGGATCAATGTCGGGCGATGTGGTGGCCGCGAGCGCGCGCGAACGAGGTGTGAAAGTGATCACGATGAGCGGAGCCCTTCGTTCGGATCGGCATGGGCGCGCCCTCAACAGCCCGCACTTACAAAAGCCGTTCAAGGTGATGCAGCTGCGCTCCCACATCGATCGCGCTCTTCGGTCGCGCTAGACTAGGTCATGAACTCATAAAGGGGATTCCCACGGGAGTCTCGATGTGATTCAAGCTTCCCAACTGTGGGAGCTGGACCATGCAGGGGTACGAGCTGACGGATTTCGAATGGAGCGTGATCGCACCATTGCTGCCGAACAAGCCACGCGGGGTGCCGCGGGTGGACGACCGACGCGTCTTGAACGGCATCTTCTGGGTGTTGCGCACGGGCGCGCCGTGGCGGGCTTTGCCGAAGGAATACGGGCCGCCGACGACCTGCTACAACC
>JBLMXS010000478.1:0-2805 GCA_050257895.1 Thiohalocapsa sp. | reverse complement strand
CCGACGCCCCGAACGAGGCGCCGCACCAGGCGCCAGTTACGCCGTTCCCGCGCGATCGCGCGCGGCCGCCGGCCAAGCCGCGATCGCCGGCACAGGCGGAGCCGCAGGTTGTCGGTTTCGGCGACGACCTGCCGGCCTTCCTGGCGCGGCCGCTGAAGGTGGCGGTGCGGGCCTAGACCCGGACCACGCTGCCGGCGGAGGATGCGATGAAGACCATTTTCGTGATGGTCAAATGCGATCTCGGCAAGGCCTACACGGTCGCCGACGCCGCCGTCGCCGACATCGAGCAGGTGTCGGAGGTCTACTCGACGTCCGGCCAATACGATCTCCTGATGAAATGCTACCTGCCCGACAGCGCCGACATCGGGCATTTCGTCACCGAGCGGCTGCAGACATTGCCGGGTGTCAAGGACACCTTCACAATCATCGCCTTCAAGGCGTTCTCGCCCGATACGACAGTATGAGCTGGGGTCCGCGGCCGGTTCCGAGCCGCAGGGGGAAGAGATGAGCGATAACGACAGCCTCTGGGTCAAGGCCGCCGCCCGCGGCGATCTCGCAGCGGATGACGTGCTCGGCGTCGTCGTCGCGGGCAAGGAGATCGCGCTGTTCGATCTCGGCGGCACGCTCTACGCCACCGACAACATCTGCACGCATGCCTACGCCCGGCTGTCCGACGGCTGGCTCGACCGCCGCGAGATCGAATGCCCGCTGCACGCCGGCCGCTTCGACGTCAAGACCGGCCGGGCGACCGCGCCCCCCTGTACCGACCCGATCAAGACCTATCCGATCCGCCTCGAAGGCGACGAAATCCAGGTCAAGTTGGAGTAGGTCAGGTCCCTGCGAAGGCAGGGACCCGTATCGCAGCAGCCCCAATTCCGGATAAATGGGCCCCTGCCGTCGCAGGGACTTGCATGGCGCTACTCGTACACCCGCTTGTACAGCTCCACGATCTCGTCGTTCGTCGGGACGCGGGGGTTGTTCTGCGGCGAGCCTGAGGCCAGCGCCTGGCTCGCCATCACCGGCAATAATTCCTCGTAGCGGGCGCGTTCGATACCGTAAGCCCTAGGGCTCGGCACTTTGAGGTCGCCGTTGAGGCGGCGCAGTTCGTCGAGCAGGCGAGCAACGGCGCCCTGGCTGCCCTCCCCCTCCTCGGCGACGCCCATCGCGCGGGCACAATCGGCGTAGCGCTCCAAGGCGGCCGGAGCCGAGAAGGCCGTGATCTCCGGCAGCAGCATCGCGTTCGAGAGGCCGTGCGGCACGTGGAAGAAGGCCCCGATCGGCCGGCTCATGCCATGCACCAGCGCGACGCTGGCGTTGGAGAACGCCATCCCGGCGGTGGTCGCGCCGAGCATCATCGCCTCGCGCGCGGCATGGTTGTCCGGGGCGGCACAAGCGGTGCGGATGTTCTTTGCGATCAACCCCATCGCCTGCCGGGCGAGGCCGTCGGTGTAGGCGTTGGCACGGCGGCTGACATAGGCCTCGATCGCGTGCGTCAGGCTGTCGATGCCGGTGTCGGCGGTCAGGCGATAGGGCATCGTCAGCGTCAATTCGTAATCGACGATCGCGGCCGCCGGGCAGCAGGCGAGGCCGGCGATCAGCATCTTCTCGTCGGTCTCGGTGTCGCTGACGACGGTGAAGCGCGTGACCTCGGAGCCGGTGCCGGCGGTCGTCGGCACCGCGACGATCGGCGGCCCCATCAGCGGGATCTCGTTTGGCACCTTGTAGTCGCGCATCGCGCCGCCATTGGCATGGAGCACCGACATGCCCTTGGCGGTGTCGATCGAGCTGCCGCCGCCGATCGCGACGAGGCTGTCGAAATCGCCGGCGCGCAAAACCTCGACGCCGGCGGCGATCGCATCGGTGGTCGGGTCGGGCACCGTGTCGGCGAATACGGACCATCGGATGCCCGCCCCGTCGAGCATCGCCGTCGCGCGCTCAAGGATGCCGCTTTTGGCGATGTAAGGGTCGGTCACGACGAGCGGGCGCGCGAGGCCGAGTCGGCCCAGGAGCCCCGGCAGATCCGCCAGCGCCCCACCGCCGATCGCCATCAGCCGCGGCGCCGTGATCAATGCCGCCATCGTTCTCCTCCTTTATGCGGACCGAGATTGCTTCGTCGCTTCGCTCCTCGCAATGACGCACTGGCAGCGTCATTGCGAGCGCAGCGAAGCAATCTCGATCAAGCGTCAGGCGCCGGCTTTTTCAGCAGAAAACGCAGAACGCCGCCGTCTTCGCTCGCCATCACCAGCGTGCAGCCGGTGGTGCGGCAGAAATGCTCGAAATCCTTGCTGGCGCCGGGATCGGTCGCCAGCACTTCGAGGACACCGCCGGCCGGCACGTCGCGCAATGCCCGCCGCGCCTTCAGCACCGGCAGCGGGCACAACAGACCGGTCGCATCGAGGGTGCGGTCGGGCCGGATTGTCGCCTCGCCTTCCGCTTCCGCCATCGCATGTTCCTTTGCCTGATCGGCCCGCGTTTTAGCCGACGCCGGCGCGGCTCGGCAACCCGCACCGCCTCCGCCTGGAACCGCTTCGCTCACCCGATGTTGCTGCTCCATGAAGCTGGCGCGGAGGGGATCATGGTCAATGTTTCAACCGTCGAGCGCATCGCCTCGGGGCTTGTCGGCGCCGGGCTGATCGCGCCGGTCGTCATACGTCCATCGGCCGGCCGCATCTTGGTGGCCGCCGCCGGCGCGGCGCTGCTGCAGCGCGCGCTGACCGGTCACTGTAATCTCTACCAGGCGCTCGGCATCAACACCGCCGGCGATGGTGAACCGGCGCAACGACGCCTCGATCCGGTGACGGAAGC
>JBLMXS010000477.1:0-4834 GCA_050257895.1 Thiohalocapsa sp. | reverse complement strand
GGATCAAGCCCGGGGAGGGGAGCGTTGGGGTGGGGGTGGACCACCGGGATTTCGGCGTCGGCCGGCATGGCCTAATGTTGACCCCGCAACGGCTCCCGCTCAAGCGAGGAGGCTGCAACGGTGTCGGTGACGCATCAGTCGTCCGCCTTCGTAACGCGTGAGTTGTCCGCTAAGTTCGCCTCCTGTTGTGGAGGAGGCGATGCGGCGGGCAAGCGCGTTGTGGGAGGTTTTTGTGCTCAGGTTCGAAGAAGCGACGGAGCGCTACCGGCGGCGGCGGCTGACCGCCGAGGAAGCGGTGCGCTGCTCGGCATGTCGGGGCGGCATTTCCGGCGGCTGCTAACCCGCTATGGGGAGGACGGGGTCGTCGGGGCTGCGCGACCGCCGGCTCGACGAGGTCTCGCCGCGGCGGGCGCGGGCGGCGGAGCTGAGGCGGATGCAGATCCTCTACCAGGAGCGGTACCGCGATTTCACGGTGAAGCATTTTCACCAGCAGCTGCAAAAGCGGCACAACGACAAGCTCTCCTATACGGTGACCCGGCTGGTGCTGCAAGGCGCCGGGCTGGTGGCGAAGCAGAAGCGACGCGGCGGCGCCTACCGCCAGCGGCGCGAGCGCCGGCCGCTGCCCGGCATGCTGCTGTTCCAGGACGGCTGGACGCACCGCTGGATCGGCGCCCTCGACCACGAACTCGATCTGGTGGTCACGCTCGACGACGCGACGGGCGCCATGTACTCGGCCTTTCTGGTCGAGGAAGAGGGCAGGATGTCGAGTTTTCGCGGGCTGTTCGAGACGATCGCAGCGCCGGGCCTGTTCCGGGCTCTCTATACCGACCCCGGCTCGCATTACTTCCACACACCGAAGCCTGCACACACCGAAGGTTGGCGGGAAAGTCGACAAGACCCGGCTGACCCAAGTCGGCCGGGCGCTCTCCCAGCTCGCGATCAGCCACATCCCGTCCTACTCGACCGAGGCCCGCGGCCGCATGGAGCGCGTGTTCGGCACGATCCAGAGCCGCCTGCCGCCGGAGCCGCGGCTCTTCGAGATCGCCACCGTCGCGGCCGCCAACCGCTATCTAAAGAAACACTTCGTGCCCGACTACAATGCCCGCTTCGCAGTGCCGGCGGCCGAGGCCGGCTCGGCCTTTATCGCCTATGCTGGCCGGCCGCTCGAGGACGTCTCGTGCATCCAGGACAGCCGCCAGGTGGGCCGCGACAACTGGGTCAACTGGAATGGCCATCAGCCTGCAAATCCCGCCGCAGCGCCATCGCCACCACTACTTCAAAGCCACGCTCCGGGTGCACCGATACCCGGACGGCGGGCTGGCCATCTTCGACGGGCCGAGCTGCCTGGCACGCTTCGACCCGCGCGGAAAACCAACCGACGTTCCCCGCGCCGGTTAACTCCGCCCGGCGGTTCAGGCCTATGGGTTTGTGGTAACCCTGACCGGCTATCCACAACCCCACAGGCCCAGCAACATCAGCAGCGGACATACGATGCGCTATGGTAGGGGACATCTTCACGCGCTACCGACACCGCGCCGGGTAGTGTGGCATTTTGCCGGAGGAAACCAGCACCGATCGTTAACCGGCGCGTTGCACTCGCCGAGCATGCGCTAATATGAAGGCTGCCGTCCCCGAGAGAGAGGGTGGCGCTTGCCGCGCCGCGATGACGCGATGGCCGAGGCTCAGATTGTCGCCGAACCGGCGCTGCGGAACCCGGACGAGTGGGTCGCGGCGGTGCGCCGCTGCGAGTGCGAGGGCGAGCTGTTCCGGGCATACGATCTGGCAACGCAGGGGCTTCTGGCCTTCCCGGACGATCTGCGCCTCAAGCATCGCGCCGTGCTGTGCCTCGCCTCGACCGGGGCGCGCCAGCATGCGGCGCAGCTCTATGACGCGCTCGGCCTCGCCACGGCGGATGTCTGGCTCACCACCTCGCTCGGTCTCGACGTCGCCGCGCTACGGCCGCGGCTGCTGAAGGACGCGGCGCTGGCGGCGCAGGGCAGCGAGCGGCCGGCGCTGTTGCGGCGGGCGGCCGAGGCCTATGCCGAGCTCTACCGCAACGCCGCCGCCGCCGGCAACGCGGAAGCCTATTACCCCGGCGTCAACGGCGCGACGCTCTACCTGCTCGCGGGCGAGGGCGGCAAGGCGGCGGCGCTCGCCCGCGAGGTGCTCGAACGGCTGCGCCAATGGCCGGCGGCGACGAAATCCTATTACGAGGTGGTCAGCGAGCTCGAAGCCGAGCTGGGGCTCGGCGACCTGCCGCATGCGAAAGAGCATGTCGAGGCGGTGCGCGCCGCAATTCGCGAAAATGCCGAGAAGGATTATCGCGGCCTGTCCAGCACGGTGCGGCAGCTGCGCCTGATCATCGCAGCCAAGGGCCTCGACGCCGATTGGCTCGACGCGCTGGCGCCGCCGCCGGTCGTCCATTATCTCGGCCATATAGTCGCCGCGCCCGGGCGGGGAGGCCGCTTTCCGGCGGCGCAGCTGGCGGCGGTTGCGGCTGAGGTCAAGGCGGCGCTCGACCGCCGCGACGCGCGTTTCGGCTACGGCTCGCTCGCCGCTGGCGCCGACATCCTGTTCGCCAAGGCGCTGCTCGACCGCGGCGCCAGCCTGCATGTCGTGCTGCCGTTCGATCGCGACGAGTTCATCGAAGCCTCGGTGCGCCCGGCGGGCGAGGATTGGGTCGCGCGCTTCCATGCCTGTCACGACAGGGCGACCTCGGTGCGCTACGCCACCGAAGACCGCCATCTCGGCGACGATTACCTGTTCGTTTATTGCAGCGAGATGGCGATGGGGCTGGCGCTGCTGCACGCCCGCCACCTGTCGGCCGAGGCCGAGCAGATCGCGGTGTGGGACGGCAAGCCGGCCAGCGGTCCGGTCGGCACCGCCGTCGACGTCGCCACCTGGCGGCGCACGGGCATGAAGCAGCAGGTGATCGCGGTCGGCAACGGGTTCGACCCGCCGCCCCGCCCGCCGCGGCCGCGCGGCATCGAGCGGCGGACGCGCGCCATGCTGTTCGGCGACGTCAAGGGCTTCAGCCGGCTGCGCGACGACCAGCTGCCGCGCTTCATCGAGACATTTCTCGGCTGCTTTGCCGCGGTCATCGAGCGCTATCGCGCCGACATCCGCCTCGCCAACACCTGGGGCGACGGCCTCTTCCTGGTGTTCGACGCCGCCGCCGCCGCGGCCGCCTGCGCGCTCGCGCTGCAGGAGGCGGTCAGCCATATCGACCGCGCCCGACACCACCTGCCGCTCGACATGGCCGTGCGGATCGGCATCCATCTCGGCCCGGTCTATGCGGCCCGCGACCCGATCCTCGCCGAAGAAAATTTTTTCGGGGAGCATGTCAGCCGCGCCGCGCGCATCGAGCCGGTGACGCCGTCCGGCTGCGTCTACGTCACCGAGACGATGGCGGCGGTGCTGGCCTTGCACAATGCCGACGCATTTCATTGCGAATATGTCGGGATGACCGAGGCCGCCAAGGGCTACGGCGTGATGCGCACGTTCCTGCTGAGCCGGCAGTAAAGGCGGCATGGATCCGCTGGCGCTGTTTCATCCCGCCGTCGCCGCCTGGTTCGCCGGCAATTTCGCGACGCCCACCGAGGCGCAGGGTCAGGCGTGGCCGGCGATCCGGGCCGGACGGCATGCGCTAATCGCGGCGCCGACCGGCTCCGGCAAGACGCTGGCAGCGTTTCTCGCGGCGATCGACGAGCTGGTGCGGCAGGGGCTCGAGGCGCCGCTGCCGGAGGCGACCCAAATCGTGTACGTCTCGCCGCTCAAGGCGTTGTCGAACGACATCAAGAAGAACCTGGAGCGGCCGCTCGACGGCATCCGCGACGAGCTGCGGGCCCGTGGGCTCCCCGATGTCGAGATCAGCACCTGGGTGCGCACCGGCGACACGCCGCCGGGCGAGCGTGAAAGGATGCGGCGGGTTCCACCGCACATCCTGGTGACGACGCCGGAATCGCTCTACATCCTGCTCGGCTCGGAATCCGGAAGGCGGATGCTGCGGCCGGCCCGCACCGTCATCGTCGACGAGATCCACGCAGTGGCCGGCAACAAGCGCGGCGCGCATCTGGCGCTGTCCCTGGAGCGGCTCGACGCGGTCTGCGGCCGGCGCCTGCTGCGCATCGGCCTTTCCGCCACCCAGAAACCGATCGAGTTGGTGGCGAATTTCCTGGTCGGCGCCGGCCCCCACCCAAACCCTCCCCCGCTTGCGGGGGAGGCAGAAGGAGCGAGCGGGGAGGCGAAAGCTCTCTCCCCCGCAAGCGGAGGAGGGCCGGGATGGGGGTTAGCTGCAGGGCAATACTCGAGCGGCTGCACGATCATCGACACCGGGCATCGCCGGGCCCGCGACCTGGCGCTGGAGGTGCCGTCCTCGCCGCTCGAGGCGGTGATGTCGGGCGAGGTCTGGCAGGAGATATACGACCGCCTCGTCGAATTGATCCTGGCGCACCGCACGACGCTGATCTTCGTCAATACCAGGCGGATGGCGGAGCGCGCGACGCGCGAGCTGTCGACCCGGCTCGGCACCGAGCTGGTCGGCGCGCATCACGGCAGCCTCGCCAAGGAGCGCCGGCTCGACGCCGAGCAGCGGCTGAAGCGGGGCGAATTGCGGGCCCTGGTGGCGACCGCCTCGCTCGAGCTCGGCATCGACATCGGCGAGGTTGACCTCGTCTGCCAGCTCGGCTCGCCGCGCGCGATCGGCACCTTCCTGCAGCGCGTCGGCCGCTCCGGACATGCCGTTGCCGGCACCCCGAAGGGCCGCCTCTTCCCGTTGTCGCGCGACGAGCTGGTCGAGTGCGCCGCCCTTCTCGACAGCGTCACGCGCGGCGAG
>JBLMXS010000476.1:0-2686 GCA_050257895.1 Thiohalocapsa sp. | reverse complement strand
TAGCGGCGTGGGTTCACCTGAAACTTGAGTCTAGAGTCGGCGTTCAAATTCGCGGCGACCAGCAATGATATGGTCATTCTGACCAGCGCTCCGGGACAGCCATGACAGTTCGCAACCTCGAATACCTCTTCCGGCCCGGCTCGATCGCTGTAATTGCCGAGCCGGACGAGCCCAGTCGCTATGCCGACCTGGCGCAGCGGAACCTCGCCTCCGGCGGCTTCGCCGGCCCGCTCGCCCTGGTCGCCGCCAGGCGCACCTCGCGTTTGCGCTTCGGACCGCGCGTGCGCGTCGATCCCTTGCCCTTCGTGCCCGACCTCGCGCTCATCTGCGCCCGTTTCGAGAATATTCCGGCCATCGTCGCCCAGCTCGGCGAGCGCGGCGTGCGCGCCGCGGTCATCGGCCCGTCGCTTCGCGACAAGCTTGGCGGAGCCGAGTTCGCCGCAGTGCGCAAGGCGATCCTCGAAGCGGCGCGACCGCACCTGATGCGCCTGCTCGGCTCCGGCAGCGGCGGGCTTGTGGTACCCGGACTCGGCATCAACGCCAGCATCTCGCCGATCGCTGCGCGGCCCGGCAAGATCGCGCTGGTCGCACAGTCCGCCTCGGTCGCCACGGCAATCATGGATCGGGCCGTCAGCACCGGGATCGGCTTTTCGACCATTGTCCACCTCGGGGCGAGCCTCGACATCGATCTGGCTGACGCCATCGACTGGCTGGCCGACGATCCCGATACCGAGCGCATCCTCGTCCAGTTCGACAGCGTGGCCGGCGGGCGCAAGTTCATGTCCGCCGCCCGGGCCGCGGCGCGCAACAAGCCGGTGGTGGCCATCCGTGCCGGTCAACTCGCCGCGGGGCCGGCCGGCGGGATGCCATTTTCCGGGCACGATGTCTATGAAGCGGCACTGCGCCGGGCCGGCTGGGTGAGCATTCCGACGCTGAGCAACATCCTCGAGGCGCTCGAGGCGATGGCGCGCATCCGGCCGATGGCCGGCGACCGCCTGGCCATCGTCGCCAGCGGCAGCGGCCTGGCCAGCCTTGCGGTCGAGGCGCTCGTCCGGCGGGGTGGCCGGCGCGTGGCACTCGCCGGCGACACCGTGCGCCGCCTGGCCGGCGTACTCCAGACCGGGGCCACGCTTGGCAACCCGCTGATTCTGCCGCCCGGCACCGGACCGCTTGCCTGGGGTCAGGTCGTCGCCGCGTTGCTCGCCGATGGCGGCACCGATGCGGTAATGACTGTCTGTTCCCCGTCGCCGTTCGCGCCACCGGCCGAGGTCGCCGGCGAAATCGGCCGTGTTTGTGCGGGCAGCGAGCGCAATGTGTTTACCTGCTGGGTGGGCGGCGACTCGATGCTCGAAGCGCAGCGCATCCTCGCCGAGCTTGACCAGCTCGCTTTCGATTCGCCGGAGGTGGGCGTGGCTGCCTTCGCCGGGCTGCTCGATTACTACCGCAACCGCGAGCTGCTCATGCAGATGCCGCAGTCGCTGCCTGAAGGCTACGCGACCGACATGCCGGCTGCGCATGCCGTGGTCGGCGAGGCGCTGGCCGCCGGTGCGAGCGTGCTGACCACGCGCCAGGCCGGCCGCCTGCTCAAGGCCTACGGCATCGATGCCGCCGAATACACGACGGCGGCCAGCGTCGAGTCAGCGATCGAGGTGGCCAACACCATCGGCTATCCGGTCGACCTCGACCTGCTGGCTGGCAGCAGCGAGACGCTGGGCGAAACCGCGACCGGGCTGCGCTCGCCTGCCGACATCCAGGCTGCCGTGCGCGCTTTGCGCGCTGCCGTACGCAATGCCTATCCGGGGCGGCGCGTGCAAGGCTACCGACTGCGCCGCAGTGCCGCGCTCCGGGCCGTTCCGCCGCTGCGCATCGGCTTTGCCGAGGACAGGATATTCGGCCCGGTGATCTACCTCGGGCCCAGCGTGCATGCCGGCGACGGGCGTATGGTCGTCGGCCTGCCGCCGCTCAACTTCAATCTTGCCCGGGAGTTGGTCGCCCGCAGCCGTTTCGCCGAGGATGCCCCGGCCAATCTGCGCGTCGCCCTGGAGGCAGCGGTGAGCAATGCGCTGGTCCGCCTCTCGCAGATCCTGACCGAAGTCGATGAAGTGGTCGCCATCGACATCGACCCGCTCAGCGTCGATCCCGCCGGCAGCGTCGTACAGGAGGCGACGGTACGTGTTGAGAGACGCGGGCGCAACCTCGGGGTCAGGCGCTTCGCCATCCGGCCATACCCGAAGGAACTCGAGCGCCGGGTCGAGTGGGAAGGGCGCCAGCTGCTGTTGCGGCCGATACGTCCGGAAGACGAGAACACACTTGGCGACCTGCTCAATTCGCTGGCCGCCGAAGATTCGCGCATGCGCTTCTTCGATACCATGCGCAAGCTGCCGCGCACGCAGCTGGCGCGCTTCACGCAGATCGACTACGAGCGCGAGATGGCGCTGGTCGCCATCGAACGCGACGCCAGCGGCCGCGAGCACTCGCTTGGCGAGGTGCGCGTCGTCGCCGACCCCGACAATGTCGTCGCCGAGTTCGCCCTGGTCGTCAGTTCCACGCTCAAGGGCAAGGGACTCGGTCGGCTGCTGATGGACAGCATCATCGACTATACGCGCGGCCGCGGCATCCACGAACTGCGTGGCGAGACCCTTGCCGGCAACCTGCGCATGCTGGGCCTGGCCCGGCATTGCGGCTT
>JBLMXS010000475.1:0-4620 GCA_050257895.1 Thiohalocapsa sp. | reverse complement strand
CCGCGCGCGGCTCCAGCACCGGCCACCCGAGCGGCATCGTCATAGCCCGCGCCCGCCCGTACGGCGCAAGGTTGCACTGCGAGCGCTGGCGTGTCACGATTCGCTGCAACCGGGCCGCAAGGGCACCGGGGTGAACGCGCCTGCCGGCACGATCACAGGGAGCGACGTTGAAATGCCAGCGTCACAACTGACGTCGACGCTGTCGCCGCCGGCGGCATGCCGCTACGGCAGGGACAGCAGGAAGGTGTGAAATGGCCAATCCGCTGCGAGACCTGCACGAATACGGTCAATCGGTATGGCTCGACTTTGTCAGCCGCGAGCTGTTGAAGAGCGGGGAGCTGAGCCGGCTGATCGCCGAGGACGGCCTGCGGGGCGTCACCTCCAACCCGTCGATCTTCGAGAAGGCGATCGGCCACGGCGACGACTACGACGAGCTGATCGCCGCCGCCGAGAGGAGCGGCGATCTCGATCCCGGCGCGCTGTTCGAGGATCTTGCGATTCGCGATATCCAGGACGGCGCCGACGCGCTGAGCGCAGTCTACGAGCAGACGCAGCGGCGCGACGGCTACATCTCGATCGAGGTCTCGCCCTATCTCGCGATGCAGACGCATGAGACGATCGAGGAGGCGCGCCGCCTGTGGCGGCATGTGGATCGCCGCAACCTGATGGTGAAGGTGCCGGCGACCCGGCCCGGCCTGCCGGCCATTCGCACGCTGATCGGCGAAGGCATCAACGTCAACATCACGCTGTTGTTCTCGCAGCAGGTCTACGCCGACGTGGCGGAGGCCTATATCGGCGGGCTCGAGGATTTGGTGGCAAAGGGCGGCGACCCGCACAGGGTGGCGAGCGTCGCCAGCTTTTTCGTCAGCCGCATCGACACGCTGGTCGACGAGGCGATCGACCGCAAGATCGCCGCCGCGACCGATGCCACCGCGAAAACGCGGCTCGCGGCGCTCAAAGGCAAGGTGGCGATCGCCAACGCCAAGCTCGCCTATCGGCTCTACCACCAGATCTACACCAGCGAGCGCTGGCAGCGCCTGGCGCAGCAGGGGGCGCAGACGCAGCGCCTGCTGTGGGCCTCGACCGGCACCAAGAACAAGGACTACAGCGACGTCCTCTACGTCGAGGAGCTGATCGGGCCGGACACCGTCAACACGATGCCGCCGCCGACGATGGACGCCTTCCGCGACCACGGCAGCCCGCGCGCGAGCCTCGAGGAGGACGTCGACGCGGCGCAGGCGGTCATGGACGCGCTGCCGGGCTTCGGCATCTCGATCGACGACATCACCGCGAGGCTTGTCGAGGACGGGGTGCGGCTGTTCGCCGACGCCGCCGACCAGCTCTACGCCGCGGTGCAGAAGAAGCGCCGCACGGTGCTCGGCAACAAGCTCAACGCAATGAGCTGGAAGCTGCCGCAGGGGCTCGATGACGCGGTCAAGGCGACGCTCGAAGACTGGCGCAAGGGGGGCAAGGTTCGCCGCCTGTGGGCCGGCGACGCGGCGCTGTGGACCGAGACCGACGAGGCGAAGTGGCTCGGCTGGCTGACGATTGTCGACGCGCAGCTGAAGGCGAAAGCGCATCTCGACGCGTTTGCCGAGGAGGTCCGGCGAGCCGGCTACACCGACGCGCTGCTGCTCGGGATGGGCGGGTCGAGCCTCGGCGCCGAGGTGCTGGCGCGCAGCCTCGGCAACCGGCCAGGCTTCCCGCGATTGCAGGCCGTCGATACGACCGATCCGGCGCAGCTGAAGCGGATCGAGGCCTCGGTCGACCTGCGGCATACGCTGTTCATCGTCTCCAGCAAGTCGGGCAGCACGCTCGAACCCAACATTCTGAAGCAATACTTTTGGGAGCGCGCGCGGGCGGTGCTCGGCGACGCCGCGGCATCGCATTTCGTCGCCATCACCGACCCCGGCTCGTCGGTCGAGAAGGCGGCGCGCGGCGAGGGCTTCGGCCGTGTCTTCCACGGCGAAACGACAATCGGCGGGCGCTATTCGGTGCTGTCCGATTTCGGCATGGTGCCGGCGGCGGCGCTCGGCATCGATTGCGGCGCCTTTCTTGAACGCGCCGCCGAGATGGTGCGCTCCTGCGCCGCCAGCGCTCCGCCGGTCGAGAACCCGGGCGTCATCCTCGGCGCCATCCTCGGCGTCGCGGCGCACCAGGGTCGCGACAAACTGACCGTCGTCGCGTCGCCGGGCGTTGCCGCGCTCGGCGCCTGGCTCGAGCAGCTGCTCGCCGAATCGACCGGCAAGCTCGGCCGCGGCATCATCCCGGTCGATTCCGAACCGGTCGGCAGGCCGGCGGTTTATGGCAATGACCGCCTCTTCGCCTACCTGCGTCTCGCCGCCGACCCGGAAGACAACGCGGTTGCCGCGCTCGAGGCGGCGGGACAGCCGGTGGTGCGCATCACCCTGTCGGACGTGATGCAGATCGGCCAGGAATTCTTCCGCTGGGAGATGGCGACGGCGGTCGCCGGCGCGATCATCGGCATCAACCCGTTCGACCAGCCCGACGTCGAGGCGCAGAAGATCAAGACGCGCGAGCTGACCGCCGCCTATGAGCAATCGGGCGCGCTGCCGGCCGAAACGCCGTTCCTGGAATTCGGTGGCATCAAGCTCTACGCCGACCCCGCCAACGGGGCGGCGCTCAAGGCCGCCGATCTGGCGGGCGTGCTGAAGGCGCATCTCGGACGCGCCGGCGCCGGCGACTACGTCGCGCTGCTCGCCTACATCGACCGCAACCAGCCGCACACCGAGGCGCTGCAGCAGATCCGGCGGCATATCCGCGACAAGATTCATGCCGCGACCTGCCTCGGCTTCGGGCCGCGCTTCCTGCACTCCACCGGGCAGGCCTACAAGGGCGGACCCAACAGCGGCGTCGTCATCCAGATCACCTGCGACGACGCTGCCGATCTCGCCGTACCAGGGCAGAAATACACATTTGGCGTCGTCAAGGCGGCACAGGCGCGCGGCGATTTCGACGTCTTGGCCGAGCGCGGCCGGCGGCTCCTGCGCGTCCACCTGCCGGCCAATGTCGAGGCCGGGCTGCAGACGCTCAGCCGCGCCATCGAAGAGGCGCTCCAATAGTGCAGCCTCTGGTAATCCCCACCCTTGCCCTCCCCTTGCAGGGGAGCGAGTACGGTAGAAGCGACGCGGCAACGACTCCCTCCCCCGCGAGCGGGGGAGGGATGGGGTGGGGATCCTTGTTGCCGCTCCTCTGGCAGTCGGAGATTTAGCATGCAGCTTGGGATGATCGGCCTCGGCCGCATGGGCGGCAATATCGTGCGGCGGCTGATGCGGGCCGGGCACAGCTGCGTCGTCTACGACAAGAGCAGCGAGGCGGTGCGCGGTCTCGCCGGGGAGGGCGCGGCGCCGAGCCATGACCTCGCCGATTTCGTGCGGCAACTGGAGACGCCGCGCGCCGTATGGGTCATGCTGCCGGCCGGCGCGATCACGCATGCCACGATCGTCGAGCTTTCGGGGCTCCTCGCGGCCGGCGACATCCTGATCGACGGCGGCAACTCCTTCTTTCACGACGATGTCGCGCACGCCGAGATGCTGCAGACAAAGCGAATCCGCTACCTCGACGTCGGCACCTCGGGCGGCATCTGGGGCCTTGAACGCGGCTATTGCATGATGATCGGCGGCGACAAGGATGCCTTCGAGCACCTCGACCCGATCTTCGCGGCATTGGCGCCGGGCATCGGCACAATCGAAGAGACGCCGGGGCGGGAGGGCCGCGACCGGCGGGCCGAGCAGGGCTACCTCTATTGCGGCCCGGCCGGCGCCGGCCATTTCGTGAAAATGGTACACAACGGCATCGAGTACGGGCTGATGCAGGCCTATGCCGAGGGCTTCGACATCTTGCGCGGCGTCAACTCGCCGGCGGTGCCGCAAAACCGCCGCTACGAGCTCAACCTGCCGGACATCGCCGAAGTCTGGCGACGCGGCAGCGTCGTCGCCTCGTGGCTGCTCGATCTGACCGCGATCGCGCTCGCCGAGGACGCGGAACTCAAGGAATTCTCCGGCCATGTCGAGGATTCCGGCGAAGGCCGCTGGACGATCCAGGCAGCGATCGAGCAGGCGGTGCCGGCCGAGGTCTTGTCGGCGGCGCTCTACACGCGCTTCCGCTCGCGCCAGGACCACACCTTCGCCGAAAAGATCCTGTCGGCAATGCGCCAACAATTCGGCGGTCACCGCGAGCCGCCGCAAGGGTGAGGCGATGCACAGCCAGCACGACACCGCCTCCGCACGCGCTCTGCGCGGCCACCGCGCGCCGCCTTGCGCGATGGTCATTTTCGGCGCCAGCGGCGACCTGACGAAACGCCTCCTGATGCCGGCGCTCTACAACCTGGCGCGGGCGCGGCGCCTGCCCGACCGCTTTGCGGTGATCGGCGTCGACCGCTCGGAATGGTCGGAAGAGAATTTCCGCGCGCACCTCACCGAGGGGGTGCGCAGCTTCATCTCCGACACCGCCAGCACCGGCCCGGCCAGCGAGGCCTTTGACCCCGACACCTGGGACTTCATCGCCTCGCGGATGACCCATATTGATGGCGACGCGACACTGCCGGAACTCTACGAGCGGCTGAAGAAGGGCCTCGCCAAGGTCGAGAAGGAATACGGC
>JBLMXS010000474.1:0-25659 GCA_050257895.1 Thiohalocapsa sp. | reverse complement strand
AAGGACCGGGCGAATTCGTCTCGACCGCCGACCTGCATGCCGAGCGCACATTGCGCAACGAGCTGACGCGGGCGCGGCCAGGCTACAGCCTCCTGTTCGAGGAGGGCGGCGCCACCGAGGGCAGCGACCCGCATCATCGCTGGATCGTCGATCCGCTCGACGGCACCACCAATTTCCTGCACGGCATCCCGCATTTCGCGATCTCGATCGCCCTCGAACGCGACGGCGAGATCGTCGCCGGGCTGGTCTACGAGCCGACCCGCGACGAGATGTTCTGGGCCGAGAAGGGCGCCGGCGCCTATCTCAACGACCGGCGCTTGCGCGTCTCGGCGCGCCGCCAGCTCGGCGAGGCGGTGATCGGCACCGGCATCCCGTTCGGCGGCCGCGGGGACCATCCCGTCTACCTCGCGACGCTGGCGCGGGTGATGGCGGCGACGAGCGGCGTCCGCCGGCTCGGCGCTGCGGCGCTCGACCTCGCCTACGTCGCCGCCGGACGCTATGACGGGTTCTGGGAGTTGGGGCTGTTTCCGTGGGACATCGCCGCCGGGCTGCTGCTGGTGCGCGAGGCAGGCGGCTTCGTCAGCGACCTTGCCGGCGGCCAGACGATGCTGACCAGCGGCAACGTCCTGGCAGCCAACGGCCACCTGCATCTGCCGCTGGCGGCGCTCCTCAAGGAGGCGATGCGCAGCGCGCAACCCGCGGCCTAGGCCGCACCCGCTCAAGCCCCGTCACCCCCGTTTGCGACCGCGAAAGGGGGGTCCAGGGGCCAACCGTAGTGCGGCTGCCCTCGATCCCCGCTTTCTCGGGAATGACGACTGGGTTTGCCGGGTAGCGCGCTACGCTATCCGGGACCATTGATCCTGCGGTCCGACGAGTCGCAAATTTCGTTATCGCCTGTCGTCGCCATCGGCTAATTTGCTCGTTCCCCGGCTGCCTCGGCGCGGCTGCCGACGGCAACATCAAAGGAAGTGGGGCCCCGGAATGGAGAGTGCGCGCGTCCGGCAGCCGCGGCTCGGCTCGGCTCGGCCGCGAGCGCGTCGGGCGCTGTCGATGGCCGCCAGCGGCGGCGTCGTGGCGGCCGCTTTCTGGCTGCTTCCGCCGTTCTCTGCCCACCTGCTGCCGGGACGCAGCGGGACACACCCGGTCGCGAGCCAGCCCACTCCCCACCCCGTCCCATTACCGCCGCCCGCGCCGGCACCATTGCCGGCCGCCGCCGCGGCGCCGGCTGCCGAGGCGCCACCGATGCGCCTTGTCGCCGGCGGCATCCTGGCGGCCACGACCGCAGCCGCCGAGACCTCGATGCTTGCCGACATGGCGCTGGTGACCGAGACGCCGGCGGCACCGGCTGCTTCGCCACAACCCGCGCGGGCACGCGCAGCGATCGCGCCGAGCCCGGTTATCCCGCCGAAACAGCCACCGCCGCCTCAGCTCGCGCCGCCGCCGGCGCCGCGCCCGGCGCTGCCGCTGCAAACCGAGCTGATCGGCGTCCCGCCCGCCAGCGCAGCGACTCCGCCGACGGCGCCGGATGAGACCGCGGCGCCGGTCCACGCGGCGGCGGCCGCCGGTCATGGCTGAGCGCGAGCCGATGTTGGCGGCGTCCCGACGCCGCAGCATGCGCGGCCCGCATCGCTTTATCGCCCGCATGGCGCTGTTTCTGGTGCTGGTGGCGGGGCTCGCCGTCGCCCTCGGACGACCGCTCTTGACCGCCTTCATGGGCAACCCCGCGGTCAACGGCGTCATCCTCGGCATCCTGCTGGCCGGCACCGCCTACATCTTCCGCCAGGTCCTGCAGCTCGAGCCGGCGAGCGACTGGATCGAGGATTTCCGCGAGCGGCTGGCCAACCACGATCTGACGGCACCGCCGGGACCGGCGCCGCGCCTCCTGGCGCCGATGGCGCGCATGCTGGGGCGCCGGCAGAGCGGGCGGGTCAGCTTGTCGGCGACCTCGCTGCGCACCCTGCTCGACGGCATCGCCTCAAGGCTCGACGAGACCCGCGACACCTCGCGCTACCTGATCGGCACGCTGGTCTTCCTGGGGCTGCTCGGGACGTTCTGGGGGCTGCTGGAAACCGTGCGCTCGGTCGGCGGCGTCATCGGCGCGCTCAATCTCGGGACGAACGACCTCGCGCAGGCCTTCGCCAACCTGAAGACCGGGCTCGAAACGCCGTTGCGCGGCATGTCGACGGCGTTCAGCGCTTCGCTGTTCGGGCTCGCCGGCAGCCTCGTTCTCGGCTTTCTCGACCTGCAGGCCGGCCAGGCGCAGAACCGCTTCTACAACGACCTCGAAGAATGGCTGTCGACCTACACGCGGCTGTCCGGCGGGCCGTTCGGCGAGGGCGGCGACGGCTCGATGCCGGCCTATCTGCATGCGCTGTTGGAACAGACCGCCGACAGCATGGAAAACCTGCAGCGCATCATGGCGCGCAGCGAGGAAAGCCGGATCAGCAGCAACGTCGCGCTCGGCGGGCTGACCGACCGGCTCGGCACGCTTGGCGAGAACCTGAAGGCCGGGCAACTCCTGATGATGCGGCTGGCCGAGAACCAGCTGGAGCTGAAACCTTCGCTGGCGCGGCTTGCCGAGATCGCCGAGAACTCGCTCGGCCAGGACGACGTGCTGCGCACCCATCTGCGCAACATCGAGGCCTATCTCGCCCGCCTCAGCGAGGACGTCGCCGAGGGGCGGGCGCAGAGCGTCCAGGAACTGCGCGGCGAGATCCGCCTCCTCGCCCGCACCATCGCCGCGCTGGCCGAGGAGGGGCGGTGAACCCTTCCTCGCCGTCATTCCCGGGCAAGCGGGACTCCAGGTCCTGCGACAAGGCGGTTGCCCCCCGCTTGCGCGGCGGTGACGCGATCGGTAGCCGCTTATGGCGTTGAGCCGAAACCGGGGGCGGCGCCCAAGCATCGACATCTGGCCAGGGTTCGTCGACGCCCTGGCGCAGCTATTGATGGTGATCATCTTCATCCTGCTGGTGTTCAGCGCCGGCCAGTTCTTTCTCGCCAACGCGCTGTCCGGCCGCGACAAGGCGCTGGCCGAGCTGCAGCAACAGGTCAGCCAGCTGAGCGATTTGTTGGCGCTCGAGCAACGCACCAGCGAAGGGCTGCGCGCCAACGCCGCCGGCCTGGCGAGCCAGTTGAAGGCGATGCTGGCCGAACGCGATGCGCTCAAGGGGCAGGTCGCCGACCTCGCCGCCAAGGCGGCGCAGGCCGACAAGGCAACCGCCCAGCTCGGCGCAGCCAACACGCAGCTCGACGCCCTGCGCTCGCGCGCCGAACAGGCCGAGCAGGCGCTTGCCAGCGAGCAGGAGAACAGTCGCGCCGCCAGGGCGCAGGTCGAGCAGCTGACCGCGGCGGTCGCCGCCCTGCGCGACCAGCTCGCCAAGATCTCCGCCGCGCTCGACCTGTCGGACACCAAGGTCAAGAGCCAGCAGGCGCAGATCGCCGATCTCGGCCGCCGCCTCAACCTCGCGCTCGCCAGCAAGGTGCAGGAACTGGCGCGCTACCGCTCGGAATTCTTCGGGCGGCTGCGCGAGATCATCGGCGACCGCCCGGACATCCGCGTCGTCGGCGACCGTTTCGTGTTCCAGTCGGAGGTGCTGTTCGAGCCGGGAAACGCCGATCTCGGCGACGCCGCCAAGGCGCAGCTCGACCCGGTGATCAAGGCGCTGAAGCAGATCAGCGGCGAGATCCCGAAAAGCCTCAACTGGGTGCTGCGGGTCGACGGCCATACCGACAAGCGGCCGATCAACAATGCGCAATTCCCCTCGAACTGGGAGCTGTCGGCGGCGCGCGCGATCTCGGTCGTGCGCTATCTGATCTCCCAGGGCATCCCGGCCGACCGCTTGGCCGCCGCCGGGTTTGCCGACAACCAGCCGCTCGACCCGGGCAGCAGCGAAGAGGCGTTTCGCCGCAACCGGCGTATCGAATTGAAACTCACCGAGCGTTGAGGCCCCTGCCCGCTTGCGGTTACATGCGCGTGACGAAATTGCTGAGGCATTCGCGCATGGCTGCGCTAGATTACCCGCAATGCTTCACCCCACGCCGGTCCGAGGATCCGGCAGACGAACGAGGTAAGAACCTATGGCGCAAGTCGCCCTGCGTAAGATTGTCAAGACGTTCGAGAAGACCCCGGCGGTGCAGGGGATCGACCTCGACATCGCCGATCGTGAATTCATCGTGCTGGTGGGCCCCTCGGGCTGCGGCAAGAGCACGACGCTGCGGATGATCGCCGGCCTCGAAGAGGCCACCTCGGGCGAGATCTACATCGGCGATCAGCTGGTCAACGACGTGCCGCCGAAAGACCGCGACATCGCGATGGTGTTCCAGAACTACGCGCTCTACCCGCACATGACGGTGTTCGAGAACATGTCGTTCGGGCTGCGGCTGCGGAAGTTCCCGAAGGCCGAGATCAGGGAGCGGGTCGAGGCGGCGGCGCGCATCCTCGACATCACCGACCTGCTTGCCCGTCAGCCGAAGCAGCTCTCCGGCGGCCAGCGGCAGCGGGTCGCGATGGGCCGCGCCATCGTGCGCAACCCCAAGGTGTTCCTGTTCGACGAGCCGTTGTCGAACCTCGACGCGAAATTGCGCGTGCAGATGCGCACCGAGATCAAGAAGGTGCACCAGAAGGTCACGGTGACGACGGTCTACGTCACGCACGACCAGGTCGAGGCGATGACCTTGGCCGATCGCGTCGTCGTGATGAACGCCGGCCGCATCGAGCAGATCGGCACGCCCTACCAGGTCTATCACACGCCGAAGACCCGATTTGTCGCCGGCTTCATCGGCTCGCCGGCGATGAATTTCCTGCCCTGCCAGTTGGTCGCCAACGGGGCCGGGCTGACCGTGCGCCTCTCCGACCAGCTCAGCTTCCCGGTGCCGTCCGACCGGGAGGCGCGCTACCGCCCCTACGCCGGGCGCGAGCTGATCTTCGGGTTGCGCCCCGAGGACATCATCGAGACCCGCGCCGACCTGCAGCCGGGCCGCGTCCCGTTCGAGGTGCTGCTCGACGTCGTCGAGCCGATGGGCATGGAGACGATGGTGTATTTCATCGTCAACGGGGTCGAGGTGTCCGGGCGGGTCAATCCCGACGCGGCCGGCAATGCCGGCGAGAAAATGCCGCTGGTCGCCGATCTCAACCATATGCACCTGATCGATCCGCGCACCGACGAAGTGCTGTAGACTTTCTGCAGGTCCCTGCGCAGGCAGGGACCCATGCAGCGGCGACCAGCAGGTTGAAAGATGGGTCCCGGCCTGCGCCGGGACCCAATTGCTTTAGGAGGCTCAGATGGATGTACGCGACAAGGTCGTCGCGATCACTGGTGCGGCGCGCGGCCTCGGCCAGGAATTCGCCGTCAGCCTCGCCGCGGCCGGCGCCCGCGTCGTCGCCGCCGACATCGGCGATTGCGCCGCCACGCTCGACCGCGTCAAGGCGGCGGACGGCGCCGGCATCGCCGTTCGTCTCGATGTGACCGATACCGCGGCGGGGCGCGACATGGTCGCGGCTTCGGTGCAAGCGTTCGGCCGGCTCGACGCTCTCGTCAACAACGCGGCGCTCTACGGCGCGCTGCACGGCGGCCGCTTCGACGCGATCGACGAGGCGGAGTGGGATGCCGCGATGGCCGTCAACGTCAAGGGCATCTGGAACTGCTGCAAGGCGGCGGTGCCGGCGATGAAACAGGCGGGCGGCGGCAGCATCGTCAACATCGCCTCGCTGGCCGCGACCTACGGCATGCCGTACGGGCTGCATTACACGACCTCGAAAGCCGCCGTTATCGGGCTGACGCGCGGCTTGGCGCGCGAAATCGGCCGCGACCGCATCCGCGTCAACGCGTTGGCCCCAAGCGCCGTCGTCACCGAAGGCACCCGCGAGTTCTTCGGCGACAAGCTCGACCGGGCGCTGGAGACGATCAAGGCGGGCCAGACGATCCAGCGCAACCTGATGCCGGCCGACCTCGTCGGCACGGTGATGTGGCTCGTCTCCGACGCCAGCGCCTTCGTCACCGGCCAGACCATCGCCGTCGACGGCGGCACGGTGATGCTGTGAACGGTGGCGGGAGCGGTCAGCTCGCCGGCAAGGCGGCGCTGATCAGCGGCGCCGGCGGCGGCATCTGCCGCGCGATCTCAGTTGCCTACGCCCGCGCCGGGGCCGCCGTAGCCTGTCTCGACATCGACGCCGCCAGCGCGGCGCAGACGGCGCGCCTCGTCGAGGAAGCGGGCGGCCGCGCCTGGTCGCATGCCTGCGACGTCGCCAACGAAAGCCAGGTGCGCGCGGTCGTCAAGGCGGCGCACGAGGCGCTGGGGCGGCTCGACATCCTGGTCAGCGGCGCCGCACCGCACGATCCGAGCCGCAGCGTGCCGGAGACCAGCCTCGCCGACTGGCAGCGCGTCATCGACATCAACCTGACCGGCGCCTTCCTGTTGAGCCGCGAAGCGCTGCCGCTGATGATCGCCGGCGGCGGCGGCTCGATCATCTTCATCGCCTCGCAGCTCGGCCGGGTCGGCAGCGCCGGGCGCGCTGCCTATTGCGCCACCAAGGGAGCGCTGATCCAGCTCGCCAAGGTGATCGCGATCGATCACGCCGCGCAGAACGTCCGCGCCAACGCGCTGTCGCCGGGCGGCGTCGAGACAACGCGGACTCTCAACCGCTACGGCTCGTTCGCCGCCGCCAAGGAACAGCTCGGCAGCAAGCACCTGACGGGGCGCCTCGGCCGCCCCGACGAGATCGCCGGCGCCGCGGTGTTCCTCGCGAGCGACGCCGCCAGCTTCGTCACCGGCAGCGACCTGCTCGTCGACGGGGGCTACACGGCCATCTGATCGCTGATCCCGGAACGCGGGCGTCCAAGCATCCGCCGTCCGATCTCGGCGCGTCAGGCTTGCAGCACCTCCACCACGGCTCCCCCAGGATCGAAGGCGGCCGCCAGCAGGCGGCCGCCGCGGCCGGCGCCGGCATCGAGCGAGACTGCGAATTCGCTTTCGAGGAGGCCATGCGGCTGCCGCTCGAAACCGCGAATGACGCGGTGGAACCCCGCGTACGGCGCCGCGAGTTCGAGAATATCGCGTCCGCCCCACCAGAACGCGTCCGCTTGGGCGGTCAATTCCCGTGCCGGGTCGATCCCGGCGTGGACGAAAAGCAGCCGGTCATCGCTGCTGACCGCGGCATGCCGCAGCCCGGCCAGCAGATTGGTGTGGCCGGGCGCCGCGTTCATCGCGTTGCGCAAGCCGGTGGTCCACCGCGTGATCATGCGCGGCCCGTCGCGGCTGGCGGCAAAGCCCAGCCGCAATTCGCCGCCATAGGCCGCGATCGTCGTCTCCACCCCTTCGCGCACCATCCAGGCCAGCACCTCGCCGGGGTTTTGCGCGAATTGCAGCTGCAGTAGCTTCTGCCACATCTCTTCCTGCGCGCCGCGCAGGTACACGACGTCGCACGCGAGCCCGCGCGGACGCGCCAGCACGCGGCGGCGGAAATCGAGCAATTCGTCGAGCGTCGCGGCGACAGCGCTGCCGCGGCCGAGGTAGTTGCCGAGATAGACGAGCCGATCGCCGTCGCCGAAACGCTCGGCGATGCGGTCATGCAGCCGGGCAAGCCGCTCGGCCTCGCCGTGGATCGAGGCGACGGCCCAGATCCGCCCGGCCTTGCGCAGGCGTGCAAGGCTGACGGCGCGCCGCTGCACGCTGCGCGCTCCGGCGCGCAGTTGGTCCGATCTACCGGTCAGGCCGCCAGCATCTGCTCGATGCGCTGCGTCGCGGTCGTCTCGTCGATCCGCTCGACCGCGGCATACTCGCGCACAAACCGATCGAGCGCCGCCTGGTAGATCTGACGCTCGCTGTAGGACTGTTCGGGCTGGCTGCTGTTGCGGAATAGGTCCCGCACCACCTCGGCGATCGAGGCCGGATCGCCGGACGCGATCTTGGCCTGGTATTCCTGCGCCCGCCGGCTCCACATCGTGCGCTTGGCGCGCGAGCGGCCGCGCAGCTTGGCCAGCGCCGCGTCCATCTCCTTGCGGCTCGACAGCCGACGCAGCCCCGACACCTTCGCCTTGCCCAGCGGCACCCGCAGCGTCATGCGGTCCTTGTCGAACATCACGACGACCACGTCGAGCGTGTGGCCGGCAATCTCCTGCATCTCGATAGCGGTGATCTTGCCCACGCCGTGCGTGGGATAGACCACAAGGTCACCTGCGGCGAAGGGCATCTTTTCGGCCGTCATTATTCCGTTCTCTCGTACAACCCGAACCCTGGGACGCCGCGACGACTTCCCAGCCGTCGGCCGCGAGAGCGGCCGTCCACACCTCAGAAGAGCGCGGAACCAAGGGGGGAGCGTCGGGGGCACCCAGATCAAATACATAGCATAAAAAAGCCCGCAGAGCCAACAGGTCACCCATGTGCAGCCCGCAGGATGGGCCATCCACATCCGGCGCGTCGGCCGGGATAGGGCAGCGCGTTCCCGGCTGCCGCCTCTGCTGGCGGAATGCGCTCCGCTTTCCCGCCCTACACCGCGGCAAAGACCTGCGCTACTGGCCGCCGGGGTTGGGGTCGAAGAACTTCTCGTACTTGTCGTCGACCCCCTTCCATTCGTCGGCGTCTTCCGGATAGGGCTTCTTGCGCGTGATGTTCGGCCAGCTGGCGGCGTAGTCGCGATTGAGCTGCAGCCATTTCTCCGCCTCGGGCTCGCTATCCGGGATGATGGCCTCGGCCGGGCATTCGGGCTCGCACACGCCGCAATCGATGCATTCGTCGGGATGGATGACGAGCATGTTGCCGCCCTCGTAAAAGCAATCGACCGGGCACACCTCGACGCAATCCATGTATTTGCAGCGGATGCAGGCTTCGGTGACGACATAGGTCATGGCGTTGCGGTTCTCTTCCTCGGGTTCGGCGCTGGTCGCGTGCCCTGGTGCCGGGCAAGGGATCGCTTGCCGCGTTGCCCTCGCGCCGGCGCCTGCCTAGCACGGCCATCGGCGAGCGGGCAAGTCCCGCTCATGCCGTCCAAATCTCCTCGGAAATAAGCGACGGCGGCGGGACGTTGTCGCGCCGGTATCGCGCCTCTCATGCCCGAGCCGAGGATCTCCAGGGGACCTTCACGTGCGCAAACGCGGCAAGATCGTTCTGCTTCATTTCACCGGCCAGATGCCGCTCGCCGGCGTCGCCTGGCAGGCGGTCAATTACCTCGTCGCGCTCGAAAAGCTCGGCTACGAGGCATGGTACGTCGAAGACCACGGCGCCAATCCCTACGACCCCCGGCTCGCCAGCGTCGTCATGGATTGCGCCTACAATCTCGATTACCTGCGGCGCGCGCTGGAGGGCCACGGCCTAGCCGGCCGCTGGGCCTATTGGGATGCCATCAACGATATCTATTACGGCCTGTCGCGCGACGCCGTCCACCAGCTCTATCGCGAGGCGGACGCCCTTGTCAATGTGTGCGGCGCCACCCGCCTGCGCGAGGAGCACCTGCGCTGCCCGCGGCGGATCATGGTCGACACCGACCCGGTCTACGAGCAGATCAAGTACGCCACCGCCGACCCCGAAGCGCGGGCCTACCTCGACGCGCACACGCATTTCTTCACCTACGGCGCCAATCTCGGCACCGATTTCTGTCCGGTGCCGCTCTGCGGCGTGCCCTGGCGCCCGACGCGGCCGCCGGTCGATCTCGACCTGTGGCCCCGCGCCGCCGGCGAGCCGCCCTGCTTCACGACGATCGCCACCTGGGAAAACAAAGGCAAGAACATCGATTTCGCCGGCGACAGCTATCTCTGGTCGAAGCACGTCAACTTCCTCAAATTCCTCGACCTGCCGCGGCGGCGGCCCGACACCTGCTTCGAGATGGCGATGCTGCCGCCGGACGAGGGCGTACGGCGGGACGTCGAGGGGGCCGGGTGGCGGCTCGTCGACCCGCGGCCGGTCTCCGCCGACATGACGCGCTACCGCGACTTCATTGCCGGCTCGCGCGGCGAATTCACCGTCGCCAAGGACATCTATGTGCGGCCCAACAGCGGCTGGTTCAGCGACCGCGCGGTTTGCTATCTCGCCGCGGGCCGGCCGGTCGTGACGATGCGCACCGGCTTCACCAGCTTCTGCCCGGCCGGCCGCGGCCTGTTCGATTACGCGACAGAAGGCGAGGCGCTCGCCGCGATCGACGCGATCGCGACCGATTACGCCGGGCACAGCCGCGCCGCCCGCGATCTTGCTGCTGCCTATTTCTCTGCCGAAAGGGTGGTCGGGGACCTGCTTAAGGATGCCGGTCTCTGAGCCAATGAGAGAAACCGCATTGCTTGTCCGCGCCTTGACACACTGCCTCGCGGCCGCCCAAACCACCGTGCAACAAACAATGATGTCCCGCTAGGCGCCGGTATCAGCATGAATTGGGCAGGAACCTTGCATCGCGCCTCGCCGGCGGCGGCCGCCTCTGCCCGTTCGCGGTTGCCGCAAGCCGCGTCGGACCGCCTCTGGCACCGACTCGGCATCCTCGTGCTGCTCGCCGCGGCGGCCGTCGCGGCGCTGACCTTCCGCGATTACGGCGTCACCTGGGACGAGGACGCCCATAACTGGTACGGCGTCCTGGCGCTGCAATACTATGTGTCGGGGTTCGCTGACCGGCGGGCGCTCGATTTCAACGACCTGGTCAATTACGGCGCGCTGTTCGACATGCTGGCGGCGGCGCTCCACCGCGTGTCGCCGTTCGGCATCTATGAGACGCGCCATCTGCTCAACACCGCCTTCGGCCTGCTAGGGCTGGCCGGGGTCTGGCGGCTGGGGAGCGCCCTGGGAGGCCGCCGCGCCGGCTTCTTCGCCCTCGTCTTCCTGCTGCTGACGCCGAACTACTACGGCCAGATGTTCAACAACCCCAAGGACATCCCGTTTGCCGTCGGCGGCGTCTGGGCGAGCTATTACATCGTGCGCCTCCTGCCGTCGCTGCCGCGGCCGCCGTTGCGTCTCGTCGTCAAGCTCGGGCTGGCGGTGGGGCTGGCGCTCGGGGTGCGGATCGGCGGCTTCTTGTTCCTGTGCTATCTCGGGCTGATCCTGGCGCTGTCGGCGGTCTGGCAAGGCGCAATTTCGGGGGGACTGGGGCCGCGCCGACTCAGGGTCGCGGTCGCGGCCGGGGTCGAGAGCCTATGGCGGGTGCTGCTGCCGGTCGGCGCGATCGGCTTCGCGGTCATGCTCCTGTTCTGGCCATGGGGGCAGCAGGACCCGATCGCCAATCCGCTGCACGCGCTGGCCTTTTTCTCGCACCAGATATTCCCGTACTACACGCTGTTCGACGGCCGCTTCGTCCCGGCCTTCGACCTGCCGTGGAGCTACCTGCCGACCTACATTGTGTTGGCCTTGCCGGAGCTCGTCCTGGCATTGCTGGGCGCTTCCCTCGTGCTCGCCGTGGCGCTGCTGGCGCAGAGTTGGCGCCGCGGCGTATTCGGCGAGCGGCGCGTGGCGGTCCTCGGCCTGTTCCTTCTCGCCTTCTCGATCGTCTTTCCGGTGGTCTACGCGATCGCGATCAAGGCTGTGCTGTTCGACGGGATGCGGCATTTCATCTTCGTGCTGCCGCCGATCGCGGCCGCCGCGGGGCTGGCGATGGATCGGCTGCTGCAGGCGCTGTCCGGCCGGCGCTTTCGCCATGCCGTCTATGCCGCGCTCGGCCTCTACGCCACCGCTCACCTGACGGTGATGGTGCTGCTGCACCCCGACGAATACGTCTATTACAATGCCCTGGTCGGAGGCGTCGCCGGCGCGCAGCGCCGGTTCAAGCTCGATTACTGGGCCAATTCCTATGCCGAAGCGGTGCGCGGCCTCCAAACCTATCTACAGAAGCAGTACGGCGCCGATTACAAGAAGCGCCAATTCACCGTCGCGGTGTGCGGCCCGACCAATTCCGCCGCCTACTACTTCCCGGAGAATTTCCACGAGCTGCGGCAGCGCGAGAACGCCGATTTCTTCATCGCCTTCACCAAGGACAATTGTGACCGCGCCTTGCCGGGCGATTCCGTCTATCGCGTCGAGCGGATGGGGGCGCTGCTGTCGGTCGTGCTCGACCGGCGGCGGATCCTCGCCGCCAAGCGGGTCGCCAAGGAACCGCTGGCGCATGTCGCACCGCCGCCGGCCGGCGCCGCACCCAATCGGACCGGCGGAACCAAGGCGCACGGAATATAGTCCGCCCCGTCGCGTTTTGCGGCAGCCGGGGGAGATGTGGCCTGGACCGCGCCGAGTACGACAAGCTTGACCGCAGCGAAGACCGGATGTGGTGGTTCGCAGCGCTGCACGCCAACCTGCTGCTGCCGTGGCAGCGCCTGGCGGCGCCGCTCGCCATCGGCAAGCCGCTGCTCGACGCCGGCTGCGGCACCGGCGGGCTCCTGGTGCGGCTCGGCGCTGCCTATCCCGAGCATGCCGTGATCGGGCTCGATGCCGATGCCGCTGCCTGCGCCAGCGCCTATAGGAAAAGCGGCGCCGCGGTCTGTGCCGGCTCGGTTAACGCGCTGCCGTTCGCCGAGCGATCCTTCGCCGCGGTGTTCAGCGCCGACGTTCTGTGCCATCGCGATGTCGACGAGCGGGCCGCCCTCGCGCAATTCCATCGCGTGCTCTGCGATGGCGGCCTCTTGGTGCTGAACCTGCCGGCCTATCGTTGGATGCTGTCGCGGCACGACGCCGCCGTCGCCAATGTCCGCCGCTACACGAGGGCCAGCATCGTCCACCTCCTGGCCGCGTCCGGCTTCCGCCTCCTATTCGCCAGCTACTGGAATTTCGTGTTGTTCCCTTTGATGGTGCTGACCCGCAAGCTGCTGCCGTCGAGTCGCCGGCCGGGTAACACGCTGCCGGCGAGCGACGTGCGGCTCTACCCGGCGCCGCTCGACCGGCTCGGCCGCATTGCGACGGGTGTCGAGACGGCGCTGCTGCGCCGCGGCATCGGGCTGCCGTGCGGCGGCTCGGTCATCGCCGTTGCCGCCAAGAGGGGCTCGCGCGAACCAGGAACCGATGTCGCTACCAAGGGGACAGGAAATGCCTGACGCGGCCTCGCGCCTGCCGGAACCGGCCGCAGCGCGGCTTGCGCTGTCGCTCGTCATTCCGGTCTACAACGGCGCCGAGAGCATTGCCGAGCTGGTTGCCGCCCTCGAAGAGCTGCGCATTGCCGGCGGCCACGAGATCGTGCTGGTCAATGACGGCAGCCCGGACGACAGCCTCGCGGTCTGCCGCCGGCTGATCGAGCGCGCGCGGGTGCCGATGACGCTCGTCGACCTGTCGCGCAATTACGGCGAGCACAACGCCGTGATGGCCGGGCTGCGGCAGGCCCAGGGCGCCCACGTCATCACGATGGACGACGATCTGCAGAACCCGCCGGAGGAGGTCGAGCGGCTGCTGGCCTTCGCGCAAGAGAGCGGCCGCGATGTCGTCTACACCTGTTACGATGAGAAGCATCACGCCGGCTGGCGCAACCTCGGCAGCCGCTTCACCAACTGGGTCGCCGGCTATGTGCTCGACAAGCCGAAGGGCTTCTACCTGTCGAGCTTCCGCTGCATGAGCGCCTTCGTGGTGCGGGAAATCACCCGGTATGACGGCCCCTTTCCCTATGTCGACGGGCTGATCCTGCAGGTGACGCAGGACATCGACCGGCTGCTCGTGCGCCATCTGCCGCGCGCCGTCGGGCGCAGCAACTACACGCTGCGGCGGCTGCTGCGGCTGTGGCTCAGCATGTTCGTCAATTTCTCGGTGATGCCGCTGCGGCTGAGCACGCTGACCGGGTTCGCGCTCAGCCTGGTCGGCGCCGTCGGCACCCTGGTCGCGGTCGTCGAGGCGCTGTTCTTAGACCCGCCGGCGGGCTGGGCGTCGCTGATGGCGGCGGTGCTGCTCCTCTCCGGCGTGCAGCTCTTGATCCTCGGCATCGTCGGCGAATATCTCGGCCGGCTCTATCTCACCGCCAACCGCAAGCCGCAATCGGTGGTGAGGTCGGTGGTCCGCGCCGACCCGGCGATGGCGGCGGGCCGGCCGTCGTTGCGGCTGCACGAGAGCCTGTAGGGGCAGCTGCCCGTGACGCTTTATTACGTCTGCCTCGTCAGTGCCATCCTGTTCGGCGTCGCCGGCCAGGTGGCGCTGAAATCGGGCGCCGTCGCGTCGGGCAGCATCCTGGCGCAGTTCGCCAATCCGATGACGCTGCTGGGGCTCGCCGTCTATGGATTTGCCGCTATCTGCTACGTGGTGGCGCTGAAGAAGATTCCGGTGTCGGTCGCGTTCCCGTCGGTCGCCGCCAGTTATGCCGTCGTCGCTATCATCGCGCACCTCGCGTGGGACGAGCCGTTCGGCTGGCCGCAGCTCGCCGGCCTCTTGCTGATCGGCAGCGGCATCCTGCTGATCCATCAGCATTGAGCGAGCGGCCGGACTCTTCGCCCCGGACAAGGCTCTGGGTCAGTTACACGAAGAACGTCCCGTCGATCTTGGTGATGCCGACAAGCGTCATCGTCGAGCCGTCGGGGAGCGTGATCACAGTGTTGCCGCCGCTGGTTTGCGCTGCCGCCACGACGCTGTCGATCGTGGCCGCGTTTTCGTTGGCAACCGCCAGCCGGTCGCCGCTGATCTGGCTGAACCCGGTGATGGTGGCGCGACCGGCGGCGGCGCCGTCGCCGATCGTGACGCCGCCCGCGCCGGCGGAATGATCGATCATCGCGAACAGCGCGCCGGAACCGACGGTGACGGTGTCGCCGGCGGCGGCCACGACAGTCGTCTGGCCGCTGCCAGCGACGATGTGCTGCGAGCCGGCCTGCCCCATCACGATGCTGTTGCCGGCCCCGCCGGCTATCGTGTCGCCGACGCCGCCGAGCACCGTCTGCACGCCGGCGCCGAGCCCGATCACGCCGTAGGAGCCATTGTCGACGATCATCACATCGCCGGTAGGCGCCACCACCACGTTGCCTCCCGCCGGCTCCACCGCCAGCGCCTGGTAGCCGGACGCCAGCGAGGGCGATGCGCCGCTCGGATCGGTCAGCAGTTCGAGGTTGTATTCGCCGGTGGCCGAGGCCGGCGGCGGACTGCCGGCGACCACTTCGTTGACATTGACCTTCTGGTCCGGCCGCACGAACTGAAAGCGCGGCGCAGGCGGCGCGTTGTTCCAGCCGAGCGCGCCCATCACGGTCTGGTCGGTATTGCTCAGCGTGTCGAGCTGGCCCAGCGAGCCTACCGCAAGGAAGGCGTCGTTGCCGGCAAAGGTAAAGTTGGCGGCGCCCTTGCTGTTGGCCGCCCAGTCGCCGAGATCGCCGCCGGAAAACGAATTGTTGAAATTGTCGAGGTTCGTCGTGCCGCTGTCGGTCGAGAAATAGGCGGGGCCGCCGATAGCGGTCTGCCGCACGCCGGCGGCGGAATAGCGGTAGAGATCGAGGATGCCGAACTGGCCCGGCGCGTCGAGATAGGACACCCGGCCCATCGCTTCGGTGAATTCGTGCTCGAGCACGCCGACCAGGTAGATCTGCTTTTCCCCCGGCGTCGCCGTCGTGCTGAAGCTCCAGTTGTAGCCGCTCTGCTCCAGCGTCTGGTTCGAAGCGACCCCGACCCAGCCGTCGATCGCGTCGCTGTCGCCAATGATCCCCAGCGCCTTTTCCTGGGCCGAACCCACGAGCAATTCACCGCTGAGCGGCGCGAACGTCGGCAAGGTGCTGCTGCCGGCCGCCCCCCCGCCGACCAGGATGTTGCGGACCTTGCCGTAATCGACCGCGACGACGTTGTTCTGCTGGCTTTCTCCGAGCGCCGTGACGGTCGAACCGTCGAGCGGAAACTGGCCGTAGCCGACCTCGATGTTTACCGTGGCCGGATTGGTGAACGTGCTGTCCAGCAGGTTAACGACATAGTCCACCGCCGAATAGAATGCCGCGGGCGCCGTTGCAAATGTATTCGCGTCGTAGGTGACCTTGATGTTCATCCGCATTTCTCATGACATGCCGCAGGTTGCGGCCGTCGAATGCAAGATGTCGCAGCAGCCATGGCGGATCAAGCACAACGGTGTGCAATATCAGGCGCAGCGAACATTTGGCTGCGTAGCTCGAGTTGATGGGCCGCCGCCCGGTCAGCCTCAGGCCGCCGGCAGGCCGCGCTCCAGCAGCAAAGCGAGCCGGCGGGCGAAGGCCGGCGGGTCGGGGAGCTGCTCGCCCTCGACGATGCGTGCCTGATCGAGCAGCAGCCAGGCGAATTCGCCGAGCTGTTCCGAGCCGCCGCTCTCGCCGACCGCGGCGGCCAGCCGCTCGATCAGGCGGTGACGCGGGTTCAATTCGAGGATGCGCTTGGCGGCAGTGTCAAGCTGCCGGTGCTGCTTCAAGAGCCGTTCGAGATGCATGTCGAGGTCGCCCTCGTCGGCGACCAGGCACACCGCGCTGTCGGTCAGCCGCTCCGAGCTCCGCACGTCCTTGACGGCGTCTCCGAGCGCCAGCTTGAAGATCGCGATGAGGCTCGACAGCTTGGCCGGCGGCTCCGGCTTCGCGGCTTCGTCCTTGTCCCTTTCCGGCGCTGCGATCTTGTCGAGGTCGACGGCGCCGCGGGTCGCCGACTTGAATAGCTTCTCCTTGTAGGTGGCGATCGCCGGCACCCAGAACTCGTCGATCGGATCCGTCAACAGCAAGACCTCGACGCCGCGCGCGCGGAACCCTTCGAGCTGCGGGCTCTTCTGCAACAGGTCGAGGCTGTCGCCGGTAATCGTATAGATCGCCTCCTGCCCTGGCTTCATCGCCGCGAGGTAGTCGTCGAGCGAGACCAAACCGTCGCGCGCCGTCGAGCGGAAGCGAGCCAGCGACAACAGCGCCTCGCGTTGCTCGCGGTCCTCGTAGAGGCCTTCCTTGAGCACCGCACCGAAATTGTCCCAGAAGGTGGCGTATTCCTCAGCCGCCTCGTCGCCGGCCTTCTTCGCCAGCTCGGTCAGAACCCGCCGCGTCAGCTGCTGGCGGATGCGCGCCACCATCGGGTTCGACTGCAGCATCTCGCGGCTGATATTGAGCGGCAGATCCTCGCTGTCGACGATGCCGCGGACAAAGCGCAGGTAGGACGGCAGCAGATCGGCACCCTCATCGGTGATGAAGACGCGCCGAACGTAGAGCTTCACCCGCGACTTGCGCTCCGGGTCGAACAGGTCGAACGGCTTTTGCGACGGCACGAACAACAGAAGGGTGTATTCGAGGACGCCCTCCGCCCGGGCATGCAATGTCAGCCACGGCTCGTCGAAGGCATGCCCGACATGGTGGTAGAATTCCTTGTACTGCTCTTCGGTAATGTCGGATCGCGGGCGTGTCCACAGCGCGGAGGCGGCGTTGATCGTCTCTTCTTTGTTGCCGTCGGCCAGGACGATCGGCAGCGCGATGTGGTCGGAGTACTTCTTGACGATCTGCTGGATGCGGTGCGGTTCGAGATACTCCTCGTCGCCCTCGCGCAAATGGAGCGTGATGCGGGCGCCGCGCGGCACGTTGGCCGCCGGCTCGACCGTGAAGCTGCCCTTGCCGTCTGAAATCCACCGCCAGCCCTCGCTGTCCCCCGCCTTGCGGCTGAGCACCTCGACCTTGTCGGCGACCATGAAGGCCGAGTAGAAGCCGACGCCGAACTGACCGATGAGGCTCATGTCCGCTTTCGCATCGCCGGTGAGCTGGCTCATGAAGGCGGCGGTGCCGGAGCGCGCGATGGTGCCGAGGTTGTCGACCAGCTCGTCGCGGTTCATGCCGACGCCGTTATCGGCGATGGTGAGCGTGCGCGACGATTTGACCGGCGTTAGCACCACCCGGTAGTCGGTGTTGCCCTCCGCGAGCCCAGGCTCGGTCAGGGCGGCGTAGCGCAGCCGGTCGCAGGCGTCGGACGCGTTCGAGATCAATTCGCGCAGGAAGATCTCCTTCTCGCTGTAGAGCGAGTGCGCGACGATGTCGAGGAGCCGGCTGACCTCGGCCTGGAAACTGCGGGTTTCGGGCTGGGGGTCGGCAGGAGCGGCGGCTTCTGGCATGGCAGGGCAAGGTTAAGTGGCTGGACCGCCGGTGATATGTGGACCCGGCCGGGCGCTCGCAAGCCTCACGGCCGAAGGGGCCTGGTTTGCACGCCCCTTCAAAAGACAGGGACCGTCGGATTTGCGCTGTTGTCAGGACTGCAGGCGGCTGCGGCGTAACTCGATGCGCCGGCTTAGGCGGCGTGGCGCATGCCGCGGCGCCAGCGCTCGACGGTCTGCATGACGGCGGCGCGGTCGTCGACGTCGCGCGACCAGGCGCTGGTGAACGAGGCGGTCGAGCTCTTCGGGCGGAACTCCTCGGCCAATGGCGAGAAGCAGATGCGCATCGGCATCGACACCCCCTCGCCGACGGCGATCGCCTCGCCGTTGCGCAAGGCGGGGAGGAAATTCATCAGCCCGTGCGAGGCCTCCGACAGCGCGTCGCGCAGGATGTCCTGGTCGTCGTGGTTGGTCATGCGCAAGGCGAACATCGTATTGCATTCCGACAGGAGGCTCGGATCCAGGTCGGACGGGCGCTGCGTCACGACGCAGAGCGAGACCCCGTATTTGCGGCCTTCCTTGGCGATCCGCGCCAGGGCCCGCTTGGTTGGCTCGAAGCCCAATTCGCGGTCGCGCGGCGCATAGCGGTGCGCCTCCTCGCAGACGATCGTGATCGGGATCGTCGTCTCGCTCCACATCGCGAAATCGAAGGTCAGCCGGCACACCAGCGAGACGACGACGTTCAGCACCTCCGACGGCACCGCCGAGATGTCGAGGATCGTGATCGGCTTGCCGTTGACCGGGATGCGGAACAGGTTCGACAGGATTTCCGACATCTCGTCGCGCAGGCTGAGGCTTGCGCCGAACACGAAGGCGTAGCGGGCATCGGCCTGCAGCGCGGTCAGCCGCGCCTTGACGGTGCGGAAGGCGTTGATGCTCTCCGGCCGGTTGAGCGCCCCCATGGCGCGGTCGAGATAGGTCAGGACATCCGACATGCGGTAGGGGATCGGCGTGTCAACGCTGCCGCTCTTGTCGAGCCCGGCCTTGGCGAAATTGCCTTGCTTTGCCGACAACACCGACTCGCTGAGGATCTTGCGCTGCTCGATGTCGCCGCGATCGGAGCCAAGGACGATTTCCGCCAGCTCGTCGAAATTGAACAGCCAGTACGGCAGATGCAGCCCGTCATCGGGGCTCAGCACGACCGCCCGCTCGGCAAAGGCGCGGGCGTATTCATTGTGCGGATCGAGCAGCATGACGTGGGCGTTGGGATTGTGCTCGATGACGGCGCGCAGGATCGTCGCGACGGCGCAGGATTTACCCGAGCCGGTGGTGCCGACGATGCTGAAATGCTTGCCCATCAGGTCGTCGATCCGCAGATAGGCGGGGACGCTGGCTGCCTGGTAGATCGTGCCGACCGGCACGCTGGCCGTGCCCAGCGGCGCGTAGACCTGCGCCAGATTCTCGGCGGTGGCGAGGTAGACCGGCGCCTCGATCGCCGGGAACATCGAAACGCCGCGCTGGAAAGCGCGTTCGCCCTTCTCGCTGCGCAGCATCTCGCCCAACAGCTCAACCTCGACGATCTTGAGGTCGTCGTCCGGCGCCGACAGCGAGGGGAGCGGCACCCGCAGCGCGTTGACCATGCCGTAGACCGTCGAGGACCGGGTCTGCAGCTTCACCAGCGCGCCCATCTCGATCGGCTCGCCCGACTGCGCGCCATCGACGCCGCTCTCCAAAAGCACGATCACCTGCGCCGCCGAGACGGCGATCACCCTGCCGATCCGAGTCCCGTCGATGCTCTGCAAATTGCGTCCGTCCATCGCTTCACCCGTCGAGTTTGCCATGGCGCCGTCGCCCGCGCCGGAGGTCTGCAAAAGCTGCTGGTTGCGCTATGCCGCGTTCGCCGTCAGCGGCCGCACCCGGTGCGGCGGCAGGCGGATCTCGACCGTCGTGCCGGCGCCGAGCTTGCTTTTGAGCGACAGCTCGCCGCCGTGCATCTTTACGAGGGCTCGCGCCACCGGCAGGCCGAGCCCCATGCCGCCGTTCTGCCGCGTCAGATGATCCTCGATCTGGCCGAACGGCTGCAGCACCCGCTCGACCTGCTCGGCCGGGATGCCCTGTCCGGTGTCGCGGACCCAGATGATGATCCCGCCGTCCGGGGTCAGGTCGGAATCGACGTCGATGCTGCCGCCGGCGGGGGTGAACTTGATCGCGTTCGACAACAGGTTGTTGAAGACCTGCGTCATCTTGCCGAGATCGAGGCGCAGCACGCGCTCCATCACCATGCCGCTCATGATCGTCACCGACTTCTCCTCGGCCGCCCTGCGTGACGGCCGGATGGCGGCGTCGAACACCTCCTCCAGCATGACCTCCTGCTCATCGAGGCTGAGCTTGCCGGCCTCGATGCGCGCGAGGTCGAGGACGCCGTTCAGCATCGCCAGGAGCTGCGCGCCGGAGTCGCGAATGTACTGGGCGTAGGAGGGGATGTCGGCGCTGGCCCGCGGCGCCGCCTGGATGACCTCCGAGAAGCCGATGATGGCGTTGAGCGGAGTGCGCAGCTCGTGGCTCATCGTCGCCAGGAACTGGCTCTTGGCGCGGTCGGCGGCCTGCGCCTGGCACATCGCCTGGCGCGCCAATTCGGCCGCGCCCTCGGCCTGCTCCTTGGCGGCGACGAGGGCGCGCTCGGTGCAGCGGCGTTCCAACAGCGCACCGAGCTGGCTGCAGTAATCGTCAAGGAGCGACTTGCGCTGGGTCTGTTGTCGGCTCATCCGGTCTGTCCCGTTGCGCCCGCGAGCCTAGCCGCGAAGGGTTAACAAAGTGCTAGATCGCCGGCGCCGTTCAGTCGCGCCGCGAGCGCGCGAGTCGGCCGGCCGCGGCTGCCGCCGGTGGCGGCGATCCGCAAGAACAGCTGTCACGGCCAGCGTCATCTTGACCCTTGCCCAGACGCGGCGCGCACCGCACCTTTAAGGCTATGCCCATGCTGCGTGCCGCACCGCGCCTCGTCGCGGTCCTCGGGCCGACCAATACCGGCAAGACGCATTTCGCGATCGAGCGCATGCTCGACCATCAAAGCGGCATGATCGGGTTTCCGCTGCGGCTCCTGGCGCGCGAGAATTACGATCGGATCGTGCGGCGGCGCGGCGCCCGCGCGGTGGCGCTGATCACCGGCGAAGAAAAGATCCTGCCGCCGAACCCGTCCTATTTCGTCTGCACCGTGGAGTCGATGCCGCTCGACCGCCAGGTCGACTTCCTCGCGGTGGACGAGATCCAGCTATGCGCCGATCCCGAGCGCGGCCACGTCTTCACCGCCCGGCTGTTGCATGCCCGCGGCCTGATGGAGACGATGTTTCTCGGCGCCGACACGATCAAGCCGCTGATGCGGCGCCTCGTGCCCGAGGCCGAATACGTCAGCCGGCCGCGCTTTTCGACGCTGTCCTATACCGGCCACAAGAAGGTTACGCGGCTGCCGCCGCGCAGCGCCGTCGTCGCCTTCAGCCTGCCCGAGGTGTTCTCGCTGGCCGAGCTGGTGCGTCGCCAGCGCGGCGGCACCGCGGTCGTGCTCGGCGCCCTGAGCCCGCGCGCCCGCAACGCGCAGGTCGGCATGTTCCAGGCCGGCGAAGTCGATTACCTCGTCGCCACCGACGCGATCGGCATGGGCCTCAACATGGATCTCGACCATGTCGCCTTTGCCCGCACCGCCAAGTTTGACGGCCGCGGCCCGCGGCGGCTGTCGGCCAGCGAGATCGGCCAGATCGCCGGGCGCGCCGGCCGCCATATGGCCGACGGCACGTTCGGCACCACCGCCGACGAGGGCGTGCTCGATCCGCAGATCGTGACCGCGGTCGAGGAGCACCGCTTCGAGCCGCTGACGCATATCTCGTGGCGCAACACCCGGCTGCGCTTCGAGTCGGTCGGCGGCCTCTTGAAGAGCCTCGACGAGCGCCCGCCGACGCATGGCCTCGTGCAGGCGCGCGAGACGGATGATCACCGCGCGCTGCGGCTCCTGTCGCGCAACGCCGAGGTGATGCGCCTCGCGGTCAATCCCGGCGCGGTGCGGCTGTTGTGGGAGGTCTGCCAGATCCCCGACTTCCGCAAGGTGATGAGCGACAGCCATGCACGCTTCCTGGCGCATTGCTTTCTGCACCTGGCCGCCGGCAGCGAGCGGCTGCCGACGCCGTGGGTCGGAGCGCAGATGGCGCAGCTCGACCGCCTCGACGGCGATATCGACACGCTGATGGCGCGGATCGCCCATATCCGCACCTGGACCTACATCACCCATCGCGGCGACTGGCTCGACAGCGCCACCGACTGGCAGGAGCGCGCCCGCGGTATCGAGGACCGCCTGTCCGACGCCTTGCACGACCGCATCACCTCTCGCTTCGTCGACCGCCGCTCGGCCTTTCTCGTCCGGCAGCTGGCCGGCGACGGCGAGCTGCTGGCGGCGGTCAACGACCAGGGCGAGGTGCTCGTCGAGGGGACGCATGTCGGGCGCCTCCTCGGCTTCCGCTTCGTGCCCGACGCCGCCACCGACGGCGACGCGATGCGCACCCTGATCACCGCCGCCAACCGCATCCTGCGCAGCGAGGTGACGGCGCGCGCCCGCCTGCTCGCCGACGAGCCCGACGCGGCCTTCGCGATCGACGCCACCGGCGGCGTGCTGTGGCGCGGCGGCCCGGTCGGCCGGCTCGCTGCCGGCGACAGCGTGCTCAGCCCGCGGGTCGAGGTGCGCGCCGGCGATTTCCTCGACGGCGAGGTGCGCGAGCGCGTGCGCCGGCGGCTGCAGGCTTTTGTCAGGAGCGAGATCGAGCGCCGCCTCGCCCCGCTGTTCGCCGCCCAGGCGCTGCCGCTTGACGGCGCCGCCCGTGGCCTCCTCTATCAGCTCATCGACGCGCTCGGCTGCCTGGCGACGGCGGAGGTCGCGACGCCATTGCAGACGCTCGACCGGGCAACGCGGCGGGCGCTCGGGCGGCTCGGCATCCGCTTCGGCCGCGAGACGATCTATATCGAGCCGCTGCTCGGTGCCGATGCGGTGCGCTTGCGCGCGCTATTATGGGCGGTGCGCCACGGCCTCGCGGTGCCGACGCTGCCCGGCACGCGCAATCGCGGCCGCGCGCTGCCGGTCGACCCGGCGCTGCCGCCATCCTTTTATGACGCAATCGGGAGGCGCGTCGTCGCCGGGCTGGCACTGCGGCCGGACCGGCTCGAACGGCTCATGGCGGCGGCGCGGGAGCGGGCCCGTTCTGGCGCAAAGCCGGGCGGCCGCTTTGCCGGCGACGCCCAACTGGCAGCAATCGGCGGGCTTAAGGAAGGGGAGCTGCGCGGCGTTCTCCTGGCGCTCGGTTATCGCGCGGTGATCGCGGACGGCGAGGAATTCTTCATCGCGCCGCCGCGCCGCGCCGCCGCCGCGCGGCCGCGCCCCGCCCACAAGCCTGGCGACGGCCATCCGTTTGCCAAGCTGAAGGAGCTGAAATTCGCTTGACGACCGCCACCATTCCTACCGCCACTGGCGCCTCCGCCGAGCGCGCCAAGGCCCGGCTCGACCAGTGGCTGTGGTTCGCCCGCTTTGTCAAAAGCCGCTCGCTGGCGGCCCGCCTGTGCTCGGAGGGCACGGTCTCGATCAACGAGCTGGCGGTCAAGAAGGCGAACCAGGCGGTGCGGGTCGGCGACGTCGTCGTCATCACCTATCGCGGCGTGCAGCGCAGCGTGCGGGTGCTGGCGCTCGGGGCCCGCCGCGGCCCGGCCAGCGAAGCGCGCCTGCTCTACGAGGAGACCGCCCCGCCGCTGCGCCTGCCGCACGGCCTCTCCGACTGGATCCCGCTACTCGACGATGAGGATGCCGCAACCGACTGCCCAATCCCCTGAAAAGGCGCGCGACGTAACCAATGCCAGGCGCGGCATTGCGTCCCGATGTAGATGGGCGCATTCCCGCGAAAGCCGGGACCCATGTCGGCAACCACTCGAACAATGGCGGCATGGATCCCGGCTATCGCCGGCAATGCGGATAAAGGGCGGCTGCAGCGTCCCGACGATCCGGGGCAGCTGCTCTACGCCAGCGCCTCTTCGGCAGCGGGCACGACCTTCACCTCGTGCGCCTGCAGGCGGGGCAGGACCTCCCGAGCAAAGCGCTCGATCTGGTTCATGAACAATTCGTGCGGCAGGCAGCCGCGGTTGAGGGCCAGCTGCACCTGGTTGGCGCCGGCGCTGTCGGCCGCCTCGATGATCCGCTCGGCGACCTCGTCGGCGGTGCCGAGCGGCATGTGCTCGGCCTGCTCCTCCAATTGCCGCATCGTCAGGTTGCGGAATTCCGAGCGCAGATTGGCGGCGGCGCGCAGGTTTTCCGGCCGCACATAGTCGGTCGACGCGGCGCTGGCATAGCCGGTCTCGCGCTGGCGGTCGACCTCGGTGAAATTGCCGTGGCTGAACAGGGTTTGGTTGAAATAGAGGATGTGCGGGCCGTATTCGCGCAGGGCCTGCGCCTTCGAGTCCGCGACATAGGCCGTGATGCCGAGCGACAGGTGGTCGGGGCTGATACGGTGCCCGGCGTCGGCGAGGCACTTCGCGTAATAACGGATGATGTCGTCGCGCAGGCCGCGGGCGCGCCCGAGCCCCGGGGTGATCGGCAAATTGTGCCTTCCGGCGAACTCGATCGACTCCTTGCTGCCGACGATCGGCATCCAGATCGGCGGGTGCGGCTGTTGCACCGGGCGCGGCCACAGCGCGACGTCCTGATAAGACCAGAAGCGTCCTTCATAGGAGAACACCTCCTCGCTCCAGGCGCGGGTGATGATGTCGTAAGCTTCCTCGAAGCGCGCCCGCGAGTCGGAAAGCGGCACGTTGTGCACTTGGTATTCGCGCGGGATGCCGCGGGCGAAGCCGGAGATCAGCCGCCCATTCGACAGGCAGTCGATCATCGCCAATTCCTCGGCGAGGCGTAAGGGCTCGTGCAACGGCAGCAGATTGCCGTAGATCAAGAGCTTCAGGTTCTTGGTGCGCTGCGCCGCCGCGGCCGCCATCAGGTTGGGGCTGTTCATCAGCCCGTAGGGCGAGCAGTGGTGCTCGTTGAAGCCGACCCCGTCAAAGCCGCTTCGGTCGAGCGCCTCCCAGGCGTCGAGATGCTCCTCGTAGGTGCGGACCGCCGTCCCGGCGTCGAAATGCTTCTTCGCCAGCGGGTAGGGCAGCTCTGGGCCGCCCTCCTTCAGGTGGTCGAGATTGGCGTCGTAGGCCAGCAGGTCGAAGACGAAGACCTTCATTCCGCCGCCTCCATCGCCACCGCGGCCCCGGCCGGCCGCTTGCACAATGCCAAGAGCGCGGTCGCGACCGCGGCGATCGCCGCGAAGAAGCAGGCGCTGAGCAGCACATGCCGCGGCGCCAGCCCCTGCGACAACAGATAGCCGCCCAGCGGCGCCGCGGCGATGCCGCCCAGCCGGCCGATGCCGAGCGCCCAGCCGATGCCGCTGGTCCGCATCCGTGCCGGATACATCGCGCCGCACGCCGCGTTGGCGCCGGTCTGGCTGCCGATGATGGTCATGCCGGAGAGGAAGATGACCGCGAGCAGCGCCAAGTACGGCATCGCCACCAGCGCCAAGAGCGCGATGAAGATGATGCCGACCCCGAAATTCGCCGCCAGCGCGCGCTGCGCGCCGAAGCGGTCGATCAGGTAGCCGAGATAGAGCACGGTCGCGATCGCCCCGAGCGTGTGCAGGCTCGTCGCAAACACCGCCTGTGACGGCGTCATGCCGGTCAGGTGC
>JBLMXS010000473.1:0-14523 GCA_050257895.1 Thiohalocapsa sp. | reverse complement strand
GGTTGGTCTGCTCGACCACCATCGGCACCAAATTGTTCATGTAGGTCTCGAAATGATCGGCCATCTCAGTCTCCTCGTGGGCGCCCGCTCGTCATCGCGAGCGCAGCGAAGGCAATCTCCTCAGAAAGGGCGACGGGATTGCTTCGTCGCTTTGCTCCTCGCAATGAGGCAATCGTTTACGCCGCCGGCGCGGTATCGCCCTCCGTCGCGGCGTCTTCCGCCTCGCCCGCCGCGATCAGCTCCTGCGGCGTCACGTTGCGTTCGCTCGGCTTCGCCAGCTCGACGATGAAGTCGACGACCTTTTCCTCGTAGATCGGGGCGCGCAGATTGTTCAGCGCGTCGGGATTGTTGCGGTAGTACTCGATCACCTGGCGCTCGTAGCCGGGATGGCGGCGCGCCTCTTGCGTCAACGCCTGGTTGAGCTCTTCCTGGCTGACATTGATATTGGCGTTGCGGCCGACTTCGGCAAGCAGGAGGCCGAGCCGCACCCGCCGCTCCGCCAGCTTGCGGAACTCTTCCTTCGCCTTCGCGTCCTCGGCGTCGAGCGTCGGCGCCGCAGGCTCCGCATCGCTGGCGCCTTCGAGCGCGGTCTCCTCCGGCGCAATCACCGCCGCCGCATCGATGGGTTCGTCGGCGGCGCCGGGATGCGGCCTGGCATGGTGCGAGGCCGGCTCATGCTCGACCGGCTCCGGCTTTTCCGCTTCGGCCGCCGTCGGGGAGCGCTCGGGCGCGCCTTCGAGCGCGCTTTCCTCGGGCGCGATGACCGCGGCCGCGTCGACCGGCCCTTCCGGCCCGGCCGCTTCCGGCGTCCCGCTGGCAGCTTGTCCCGACTGCCGCGTCTCCCACTCTTTGCGCGCCGCCTTCTCGTTCTCGTATTGCGACCAGATCGAGTTGAACTCCATCTCGACCATGCCGGGCGGCACCTCGAAATCGTAGCTCTCGGCAAGCTTGTCGAGCAGCGCGCGCTTGAGGCGCTGGCGCGCCATGGTGTCGTACTCGCGCTGCATCCGCTGGAGCACTTCCTGGCGCAATTCGGCGAGGTTTTCGAGCCCCATCTCCTCGGCCAGCGCGTCGTCGATGGCCGCCGGCTGGCGCTCGCGCACCTCCTTGACGGCGACCTCGAAGACGCCTTCCTTGCCGGCCATGTCCGGGTTGCCGTAATCCTCCGGGAAGGTGACCTTGACCTGGCGCGTCTCGCCGGCCTTGACGCCGGTCAGCTGCTCGGTGAAGCCGGGCAGCAAACTCTCGGCGCCGAGTTCGATCTGGCGCCCTTCGCCGCGGCTGCCTGGGATCTCGGTCTCGCCGATATGTCCGACGACGTCGGCGACGAGGATGTCGCCGCTCTGCGCCGGCCGCTCGACCGGCTCCGATTTGCGCTGCGCCTCGGCCATCCGCTGCAGCGCCTTGTCGACGTCCTCCTCGGGCACCTGCGCGACGAGTTTTTCCAGCGACAGCGACGAGAAATCGGGCTGCGGCAGGTCGGGCAGCACTTCGAGCGAGATCTTGTATTCGAAATCCGCCCCCTCCTCGGCCGAGATCAGCTCGTATTGCGGCGGCAGGGCCGGGCGCAGATTGTGCTCGCTGATCGCCTTTGCCGAGCTGTCCTGGACGGTGCTCTCCAGAACTTCGCCGCGCACCGCCTGGCCGAACCGCTTGCGCAACAGCGGCAGCGGCACCTTGCCGGGGCGAAAGCCGGGGATCCGCACGGTGCGGCCGATCTCGCCGAGCCGGCGGGTGACCTGCTCCTCGACCTCGCTGGCCGGAACGGTGATCTTGAATTCGCGCTTCAGCCCCTCGGTGCTGGTCTCGGTCACGTTCATCTTGGCGCGCTCACAATCCTCTGGTCAGCCCTCTGGTCATCGTCCGCCCCTCTGGTCATCATCCACTGGGCGGCATTGCTGGTGCGGGCGGGGGGATTTGAACCCCCACGATTTTCATCGCTGGAACCTAAATCCAGTGCGTCTGCCAATTCCGCCACGCCCGCCTTCCTCGGCCGAACCGTGCCGGCAGCGAGCATTAACATAGGCGCGCGCCGCCGCATAGCGAGCGCTCCTAGCGCTGCAGGTCCCTGCGCAGGCAGGGATCCATCCTGCCGCTTGCAACCAGCTTGGTTCGAGGCGCGCCTCCGGGCCTGGCTCGATTTCTCGGCGCCGATGCGGCGGACGCACGTGTCCCTGCCTGCGCAGGGACCTGAGGGCTGCGGGGCGCTCACGCCGTCCGCGCCAGGCTGCGCACCGCGGAGGAGGCGGCGACAAGGCCCTCGTCGCGGTAGGCTTCGTGGTTGGCCTCGATGTGGTCGAGCCGGTAGAGGTAGTTGACCATGATCCCGAGGGATTGCTGCATCCCCTTCTCCGACAGGTCGCCGAGCCAGTTCAGCCGCTCGACGCGGGCGCCGTTCGACAGGTGGAAATGCGCCACCGGGTCGAGCGCCCGCCCTCCCGGGGTGTGGGCATGCAGCAGATAGCGCGCCGCCAGCCGCAACAAGGGCTCGCGCAGCGCTCCCGCGGTACGCTCGTCCTGCTGCCAGTCCGCCCGGTCGAGCAGGCTCAGGAGCGTGCGGCCGTCGCCGTCTCCTCCCAGTGCCTGCACGGGGCGCGCCTCGGCCGGCGTCAGCAGTGCGCCGCTGGCGGCCTCCTCCGTCAGCCACGCCCGGAACCCCGGCAGCGGCGACAAAGTCGCGAAAGATTTGAGGCGCGGCAGTTCGCCGGCCAGCGCGTCGACCACCCGCTTGATCAGGAAGTCGCCGAGGCTGATGCCCACCAGCCCCTTCTGGCAGTTGGAGATCGAATAGAAGATCGCCGTGTCGGCGGCCTGCGGGTTGCCGATCGGCGCCGCCTCGTCGAGCAGGGTCTGGATGTTGCCGACGATGCCGTTGACCAGCGCGACCTCGACGAAAATCAGCGGCTCGTCGGGCATGCGCGGATGGAAATAGGCAAAGCAGCGGCGGTCGGCGTCGAGGCGGTTTTTGAGGTCGGTCCAGCCGCGGATCTCGTGAACCGCCTCGTACGCCATCAGCTTTTCCAGGAGCGAAGCGGGCGAATCCCAGCTGATGCGCCGCAGTTCAAGAAAGCCGATGTCGAACCAGTTGGCCAACAGTTCGCGCAGATCGTCGGCCAGGCCGCGCAGCCCGACATCCTCGCCGGCCAGCGCCAGCAATTCGGCGCGCAGGTCGACGAGAAACTTGACCCCTTCCGGCAGCGCGTTGAAGCGGCGCAGCAGGGCGACGCGCGGCGGCGTCAGCACGGTGCGCAGGGTGCGCTCGGCGGCTGCCCGCACCGCCACATCGGAGGCCGCCGCAACGGCGGCGCAGGCGGCGTGCACAGCGTCGTGGTCGGTGTCGAACTCGTCCGCCAAGAGCCGCAGGAAGCGCTCGCGCCCGGCCTCGTTGAGCGCCAGGTAGCTGCGTCCGAGCGCGGCGGCGCGGGCGCGCGCGGTGACCTCGCCGCCGCGGCCGTCGAGGCAGCTGATCATCTGCTGGCGTAGCCGATCGACGTCGTCTTCCGGCAGGTCCGCGCGCAGCGCGCCGGACCGGACGCCGCGCGCCGACAGCGCGATCTCGCGCCAGGCGGCGCGCAGGTTGGCCAAGGTGCGGTCGAGGACCCCCGCAGGGGCGCGATCGCTCATGGATTGTCCGTGTCTGGTGTAGCGATGACGACAGCTTATGCCGACGGCGGCGGCGGCGCATCCGCCTTCAGCGCCGTCAGCGCGGCCGGCATCGCCTCGATCAGGTCGTCCGCGACGAGCCCCGGCCCTGTATGGCTTGCCGCTGCGGCATGCAGCCACACCGCCGCGGCGGCCGCCTCGAATGACGCCATGCCCTGCGCCACGAGGCCGAGCACGAGCCCGGCAAGCACGTCGCCGGAGCCGGCGGTCGCGAGTTCGGCCGGCGCCCCGGCGTTGATCGCGGCGAGCCCGTCCGGCGCGGCAATCACGGTGTCGTTGCCCTTCAGCACGATGACGGTGCCGCTCGCCGCGGCGGCGCGGCGCGCGCGCTCGAGCTTGCTACCATTGCTATCGAAGAGCCGGGCGAATTCGCCTTCATGCGGGGTCAACACCGGCGGCGGCGTGTTGGCCGCCGCGGCCTCGGCGATCGCGGCAAACAGCGCCTCCGGGTCGCCGCTGAACACGGTCAACGCGTCGGCGTCGAGCACCGCCCGCTTGCCGGCCGCGAGGATCGCCAGCGTCTTCTCACGCGTCGCCGGTGCGACCCCGGCGCCCGGCCCGATCAGCACGGCGTTGCGGCGCTTGTCGGCGAGCAGAACCCGGAAATCCGCGCTGTCGTGTGCCGGCTGCACGATGATGCCGGTCAACGCGGCAGCGTAGAGCGCGAATGCCGTATCCGGCGCAGTCACTGTGACGAGCCCGGCGCCGACCCGCGCCGCGGCGCGCGCCGCCAATCGCCCGGCGCCAGTCATCACCGCGCCGCCGACGACGAGCGCGTGGCCGCGGCTGTATTTGTGGCTCTCCGGGCGTGGCCACGGGAAACAAGGGCGCCACCAATCCGGGCAATTGAGCGCGGTATCCGGCCGCACCCGGTCGAGTACCGCGGGCGGGATGCCGATCGGCGCGACGATGGTGTCGCCGCACAGCGCACGCCCCGGCAGCAGCAGGTGCCCCGGCTTGCGGCGGAAGAACGTGACGGTCAGCGCCGCGGCCGGCGCGATGCCGCGGATCTCGCCGGTGCCGCCGTCGACGCCGCTCGGCACGTCGATCGCGACAACCGGTGCCGGGTGCGCCCCGAGTGCCGCAATGACGTCATGCGCGATGCCCTCGATTGGCCTCGACAGGCCGGCGCCGAACAACGCATCGATGACCAGTTCGGCACCGTCGAGCGTCGCCGCCGACAGAATCTCGACACCGCCCGGCCAGCTTGCCGCGGCGAGCGCCGCGTCGCCGCGCAGCGCCTCGCGCTCGCCGAGCAGGCCGAGCCGGACCGGCCAGCCGCGCGCCATCAGCAGGCGGGCCGCGACAAACCCGTCGCCGCCGTTGTTGCCGGGGCCGCACAGCACCGCGACCGGGCGCCGCGGCCAGCGCCGCGAGACGGCGTCGGCGACGGCGCGCCCGGCATTCTCCATCAAAATGATGCCGTCTATGCCGCCGCCAATCGTCAGCCGGTCGGCCTCGCCCATCTGCTGCGGCGACAACAGGGCCGCCTGCCGCCACGCTTCGCTCTCCGCGTTCATCGCGCCACAGGTGGGGAGCGATCGCGACCGGAAAAAGACGCGACGCGGCGGGGCGCGCAACTTGACGCTGCGGCGGCGATTCGCTACCTCCAGCCGCGACGGCGGGTGTAGCTCAGTCGGTTAGAGCGCCAGATTGTGGATCTGGATGTCGTGGGTTCGAATCCCATCACTCGCCCCACACGCCGCCGGCCCTAGCCGTCAGGTGACCGGGTCTCAACGCCCGGAGTACTCGGCGCCCCGGAGTGTCAAGCGACGGCGGCGAGGCGGGGCGCGGCGGTGAGTGCGCTCGCCGGAAACAGCAGCGAGACTTCGGTGCCGATACCGGGCTGGCTGTCGATCCTTAGATGCCCGGCGTGGCACCCGATCAGTCCCGACACGATGCTGAGGCCAAGCCCCGTACCCTCGTATTTCCGCCCGAGCCGGTTGTCGGCCTGGTAGAACGGCCGCACCGCCTCGGCCGCCTCATTCGGCGTCATTCCGATGCCCCGATCGGCAACGGCGAGGACGATCTCGCGGTTCGGGCCGCGGCGGCAGATCACCTCGATCGGCGTCGCCGGGTCGCTGAACTTGGCGGCGTTCGACAGGAGGTTCAGGAGCATTTGCCGCACCGCCCGCTCGTCGGCGCTGATCGACGGCCACGGCTGATCGGGGCCGACGCGGATGCGGCGCCCCTCGGCATGCTTCGCGCCGAGGAACATCGTTACGGTGCGCTCGACGAGATGCCGCAGGTCGAGCGGCACCGGCTCCAGCTCGTAGCGGCCGGCTTCGAGCTTGGCCATCGTTAGGATGTCGTTGACCAGGTCCAGCATGTGGTGGCCGCTATGCAGGATGTCGGCGGCGTACTCGCGATAGGCCGCCTTGCCGACCGGGCCGAAGGTTTCGTGGGTGATGATCTCGCTGAAGCCGATGACGGCGTTGAGCGGGGTGCGCAGCTCGTGGCTCATCGTCGCGAGGAAGCGTGATTTGGCGTCGCTGGCGGCATCGGCGGTGCGCTTGGCGATGTGCAGATCATCGGCCAGCGCCCGCAGCACGGCGCAGTTTTGCGCCAGCCGCCAGCTGTGCAGCGCCAGGACCATGACGGCGGCGAGCCCGATCGCCGCAAGCCCGATCATCGCAAGCCCGATCACCGCAAGCCCTGGCGGCGACACGGCGACGGCGCCATGGAACGGCGGGCGCTGCCAGCCGCAAATGAGCGCGAGCGCCGCCAGCCCCAAGATCGCCAGGGCGCCCGCCATGGTTGTGGTGACGACCCGCAGACGGCTCACGTTGCTCTCGCAGCCGGGGGAGAGGGAGGGCCGGCCGCGGCGCAGTCGGCCGTTGCAATCGCAGCGCATCGATGGACCTTGAGGCGCGCCGCCAAAGCCGAAGGTTCTTGCATTTGCCTATGTTGACCGACCGTCCCTTAGCAAAAGGTTAGCGGCGACCGCTACCCGAGCCTGAATGGGTCAATCGGGCAGGCGGGTCGACTGCCAGGCGACCATCTGCCAGCTCCCGTTGCGCCGGGCGTAGACGTCCGTAAAGCGAACGCCGAAGCTGTTGGGCCGGCCGCCGGCATTGACGCTGATGCGGCAGGAGCCGGTCAGCACCACCGTGTCGCCGAGATCCTGCGCCTTGACGTCGGAGGGCTCCACCGAGGTGTAGACCGTGCTGCCCGACTCCATGTTGCCGATCAGGCTCTGCTTGGTGTCGAGCCGTGCCGAGGAATGAGTGTAGACGAGGTCGTCGGCGATCAGCGCGTTGAGCGTCGCCAGATCCTTCTGCGCCATCGCCGTCATCCGCCGGCGGTCGAGCTCGATGACGGTTTCCGCGTTGCCTGCCATGTGTTCCTCCTTGGTGCCGTTAGGGGACAAGCACCAGCTTGCCCTGCAGGTGGCGGCTTTCGCTGACGCGATGCGCCTCGGCGGCGTCGGCCAGCTTGTAGCGGGTGATGGCCGGCGGCCACACGGCGCCGGCGGCTAGCAATTCCTTCATGCGTTCGAGATGGGCGCGGTCGCGGGCGACGCGCGGCCGCAGCACCTCGACATCGTTGCGGCTCGGTGTGAAGCCGGAGGGCGCTGGGGCGATCCACACCAGCCGGCCCCCCGGTTTCAAGACCTCGTAGGAGCGCACCTGCACCTCGCCGCCGACGGTGTCGAACACCACGTCGCACGGGCCGGCGAGCTTGGTGAAATCCTCGCGTGCGTAGTCGATCACCCGGTCGGCGCCTAGAGCGCGCACGTAATCGTGGTTGCGGGCGCTCGCCGTCGTGACGACGGTGGCGCCGATGTGCTTCGCCAGCTGGATCGCGAAGCCGGCGACGCCGCCGGCGCCGCCCTGGATCAGAACCGTCTCGCCCTTCTTTAGGTGTGCGGTGTCTTCCAGGGCCCAGATCGCGGTGAGGCTGGTCAACGCCATCGCCGCCGCCTCGGCATGGCCGAGAGCGTCCGGCTTCTTGGCGACCAGCGCCGCCGGGATTTTCACCTTCTCGGCGTAGCAGCCCTCGACGCCCTGGTCCATCACGCCAAACACTGCGTCGCCGACCCGGATGTCTGCGACCCCGTCGCCGACGGCGCTGACGACGCCGGAGAAATCGCGCCCCAGCACATAGGGAAATTTGAGCGTCGAGTTGTAGCTGCCGAGCCGGACCTTGTAGTCGGCGGCATTGACGCTGGCGGCGTGGACATCGACGACGATTTCGCCCGGCCCCGCCACCGGGTCCGGCAGAGCGCCGTAGACGAATTTTTCGGGGCCGCCATGCCCCGTGAGGTAAGCCGCTTTCATCTGCTTTCTCCCCAAGGCCGTCATTGCGAGCGAAGCGAAGCAATCCCGTCGCCGACGCGCCATCGAGATTGCTTCGTCGCTGCGCTCCTCGCCATGACGCGCTAAGCTTTACGCTGGCGGCGCCACCGACAGGCGGCCGGTGACGCCGTGCCGCTCGATCAGGCTGGCGATCAGGCCGTTCCTCTTCGATTCCTCGACGAAGTCCTTCAGGAAGCCGAAGGCGGCATTGTTCTTCTTCGGGGTGCCGACCGCCTGCTGCACGGCGGTGAACTGGCCCTCCAGGATGCGCGAGCCGGGCATCTTGGCGGCGACATCGATGAGGCCTGGCCGCAGCCCGGCATAGGCGTCCATCTTCTCGTCGGTAAAGGCCTTGATCGCCTCGTCCGCGCTATTGAACTGCAGCAACTGGCCCTGTTTGTAATTGTTTTCGAGCCACAGCCCGTACGCGCTGCGGGCGGTTACCGCGACGCGGCGGCCGGGCCGGTCCACCTCGTCGACGCTGCGGATCGGCGAGCCGGCCGGCACGAGGTAGGTCGCCTCGATCTCGCAATAGGCGGCGGTGAAGTTGATGACGGCGGCGCGCTGCGGCTCGGCGCCGATATTGCCGATGTCCCACACCCCCTTCGGGGCGTCGTCAGCCAGTTCGCCCGGGCGCGCATAAGGCACGTACTTGACCGGCACGCCGAGCCGCGCGGCGATTGCCGCCGCCATGTCGGCCGAGACGCCGCTCGGGTCGCCGGCCGGGGTCCGGCCAGTGACCAGGAGGAAATTTCCCATGTTGATCGCGGCGCGCAGGACGCCGGTCGGGGCAAGCTCAGCGATGATTTCGGGCGAAGGCGTGACGGGCATGGCGAAAATCCGGGTGGTGGATTGCTCGCCGTCCAGTGTCCCCGATCGCGCGGCCGGAGGCACGCGCTAATTGGGGGGACGTGTTCATTCGGGTACGCGCTAATTCGCCACGCTGAATGCTCTCAATCCGCGCAGAGGGTGGTCTCGCAGCGGCGCTCGAGTTCGTCCGCCTCGGCCTCGAGCCCGTCCGCCGTGTAGCGCAGCTGGTCGGCGACATGCGGGGCGCGCTCGGCGATGCGGCGCAGCTGGATCGCCGCCATCCGCAGGAACGCCATGGTGTGGCCGATGCCTTCAGTCGGTTTGCCGGCAATCATTCGCTTACCAGAACAGGTTCTCGCTTCGGCGACCGCAATTGCCATGAACAGGCGTCGGCGGTGTTTTGTTCCGCGTTCAGATCAGTGACGGGTGCTGCGGAGGCCGCGGTCCGGAGCGGTAGGCGCGGCGCGACCGGCCTAGGAGCTGGCGCTGAGCGCCACTGCCTGCCGCCGCTGATCGGGGTCGCCGCTCGTATTGCCGGCGAGTTCGGTGCGCTGGCGCGGCAGCGCGGAGGCGTGTTCGGACTGCAGGAAGCCGATCAGTTTTTCGCGGACCAGGCAGCGCAGGTTGAACAGGTCGCCGGCGTTGCGGGCGCTGACCAGGGCGCGCAGCTCGAGCGTGCTCTCCGAGCTGTCGGTGACCTGCAGCTTGACGACCTCACCGTTCCACAGCTCGCTCGCCTGCACGATCTCCTCGAGCTTCTCGCGGATCGGCTCCACCGGCGCGGTGTAGTCGACCCGCAGCATCACCGTGCCGAGCAGGTTCGCGCTCTGGTAGGTCCAGTTCTGGAACGGCTTTTCGATGAAATAGCTGAGCGGCACGATCAGCCGCCGCAGGTCCCAGATGCGAACGACGACATAGGTGCTGGTGATCGTCTCGATCCAGCCCCATTCGCCCTCGACCAGCACCGAGTCCTCGACGCGGATCGGCTGGGTCATCGCGATCTGGATGCCGGCAAGCAGGTTGCTCAGCACCGGCCGCGCCGCCAGCCCGAGGACGATGCCGGCGGCGCCCGCCGAGGCGAACAGGCTCACGCCGTACTGCCGCACCGCCTCGACCGTCATCAGCGCCGCCGAGATCGTGACAATCACCAAGAGCGTCTGCGCCACCCGGCGCAGGAGGTTGACCTGCGTGATGTGTTTGCGCGCTAAGAGATCGTCGTCGCTGTCGGTGGCGAAGCGGCGCAGGTACAGCTCGGCGGCGATGTCGAGCGCCTTCGACGCCGTCCAGCCCAGCGCCACGATCAGGCCGATCAGGAGGACGTGGCCGGCGGTCAGCGTCCACTCGTACGGAAAGCGGGCGGCCGGCAGCGCCAGGCCGAGCGCGGCGATCACCAGGATCGCGCCGACCGGTTGCCGGGCGCGGCGCAGCAGCTGATGCAAGAATGGGGTGCGGCGCGAGGTGACGCGGCCTAGCCCGCTGACAAACCAGCCGTACACCACCAGCACGACGAGCGCCGGCACGACCATGACGGTGATGCCGACAACCCAATGCGGTACCCAGCCGTCAAGCAAATCGGCTACCTGCAAGCTCCTCGGTCCTCCGTATGCATATCATGTTTTGCGGCGGGCGGATGCGCCTCCGAGCGTTGGCGCTCTTGAGCGCGCGTGGCGGCCGTTGCGGCGCCATCCGCGGGTTGGGACGGGCCGCAGCTGCGCCGCAGCCCTTCTCACCATGAGGTAGGCCGATGATGGCAGCAACAAGACCGCGTCCCGAGAGACCGCGCAGCCGCCGTCTCGAAGGAGGTAAGGCATCGATCCAATAAATTCACGCGCCGAGGGTGCGCCGGCTGCGGTGCGGCTTGGGCGCCATTGTAATGCGCCGGCGCGGCGGGCATCATTCCTGCCGCCCGCAGGAGGGGCAGGCGATGAAATTTGGCATCTTCTACGAGCTGCAATTGCCGCGGCCCTGGCACGCCGGCGGCGAGTTGCGGCTCTACCAGAACGCGCTCGACCAGGTCGAACTGGCCGACCGGCTCGGCTACGACTACGCCTGGGAGGTCGAGCACCACTTTCTCGAAGAGTATTCGCATTCGCCCGCCCCCGAGGTGTTCCTCGGCGCCGCCTCGCAGCGCACCAAGCGCATCCGGCTGTGCCACGGCATCATGCAGCTGACGACGACGCACCCGGCCCGCGTCGCCGAACGAATCGCCGCGCTCGACCTCCTCTCGAACGGGCGCGTCGAGTTCGGCACCGGCGAGAGCGCCAGCATCACCGAATTGGAGCCGTTCGGCGTGCCGTTCGAGGAGAAGCGTGCGATCTGGGAGGAGGCGATCCAGGCCGTCATCCCGATGATGACGCAGGAGGCCGCCGAGCATCACGGCAAGTATTTTCAGATGCCGCTGCGCAACGTCGTGCCGAAGCCGCTGCAGAAGCCGCACCCGCCGCTATGGGTCGCCTGCTCGCAGCTCGAAACGATCGAGATGGCCGGGCGGCGCGGGCTCGGCGCGCTGGCCTTCCAGTTCCTCTCGGCCGACGCGGCCTACGCCTGGGTGCACGCCTATTACAACGCCTTTACGAAGCGCCAGGAAAAGCTGGCCGATTACGTCACCAACCCGAATTTGGCGATCACCAGCTACTTCATGTGCGCCGAGACCGACGAGGAGGCGCGCCGGCGCGCCGACGGCATCCCGTTCTTCCAGTTCGCGCTGCGCTTCTACGGCCAGCAGGCGGGCCGCCGGCGGCCGGACCCGGGCACGGTCAATTTGTGGGACGAATACGAGAAGTGGAAGCGCGAGAATCCCGACAACCACGAGCGCGCGCTGCGCGGCGGCCTGATCGGCTCGCCCGAGACATTGCGGCGCAAATTGCGGCGGTTCGAAACCTCGCATATCGACTCGGTGATCCTGTTGAACCAGGCCGGCAACAACACGCACGAGCACATCTGCGAGAGCCTCGACCTGTTCGCCCGGGAAGTGATGCCGGAATTTCACGCCAACATCCCGGCGCAGGAGCAATGGAAGCAGCAGGTGCTGGCGCGCGAGATCGAACTGGAGGAGATCGACACGCAGCCGTTCCGCGACCGCTACGGCCCCAATTCGGTGCAATTGCGCCCCCAGATCGGCCCGCAAGCGGCGGCGGAATAAACAGCACGCTCCGGGTCCCTGCGCAGGCAGGGACCGATTGATCGACCGGACGAGATGCTGCCAATGGGTCCCTGCCTGCGCAGGGACCTATCGTCATGTTTCCACATCTCTGGGAATTTGCTGAATGCCAGTGCCTTTACCTGCGCTTTCTCTCGTCGCGGTTCCGGGCCGCAGGCATGTGACCCTCGATGTCGCGAAGGAGGCGGAGCGGCGCGGCTTTGCCGGGCTCTATGTGCCGAGCATCTTCGGCAACATGGCGCAGTGCACGGCGCTGGCGCTGGCGACCGACACGATCCCCTTCGCCACCGCGATCGCGCCGATCTACGCCCGCACGGTCGAGGATTTCGCGCACAGCGCCGCCTATATCCACGAGATCTCGGGCGGCCGCTTCCGCTTCGGGATCGGCGTCGCGCACGCGCCCAGCCATATCCGCATGGGGGTTACGCCGGGGAAGCCGCTCGCCGACATCCGCGCCTTTGTCGCGAAATTCCGCTCCTACGAGGGCATCGGCGAGTTGCCGCCGATCGTGCTGGCGGCGCTGCGCAAGCGCATGGTGGCGCTGTCCGGCGAGATCGCCGACGGCGTCATCTTCGCCAATGCCAGCCGCTCGCATATGGCGGATTCGCTGTCCGTCATCGCGGCGGCGAAGCGGGCCGATCCCGAGTTCCTCATCGCCAACATGATCCCGACCTGCATTTCGGATGATGTCGAGGCGGCGAAGGCGGTAAACCGCCGCACCTTGACCCGCTACACGCAGCTGCCGAACTACCGCAACTACTGGAAGGAAGCCGGCTACGTCGAGGAGATGGCGGCGATCGAGACGGCGATCGCCGAGGGCCGCCAGAACGACATTCCGAGCCTGATGAGCGACCGCTGGCTGGCTGACGCGACGCTGTTCGGCCCGGCCGCTTCGGTGCGCGACGGCGTCGCCCAATGGCGCGCGGCCGGGGTCACGACGCCGATCCTGGTGCCGTCCTCGGCCGCTGGCAACCAATTGCAGGCGGTCGAGGAAATCTTCGCGGCGTTTGCTTGACAGGAGGCGGCCTCTAACCGGGCAGGAGAGATGGTGTTCGAGGCATTGCTGCGGTTCCTCGGCGGCGACGACGGCGGCGACCAGCGCGAGGATCCGGCCTATGCGCTGGCGGCGCTGCTGATCGAGACGGCGCGCAGTGACGACCGGGTCGAGACCCGCGAGCAGCGCATCATCAAGCGCGTCCTGGCGCGGCGCTTCGGCTTGACGTCGGAAGAGGCCGACCGGCTCGTCGCCGTCGCCGAAGAGGGGGCGCGGCAGGCCGTCGACCTGTTCCATTTCACCCGCGTGGTGGTCGAGAATTTCACAGAGGCGGAGCGGGTCGGGGTCATCGAGATGCTGTGGGAAGTGGCCTTCGCCGACGGCGCCTTGAGCGGCGACGAGGACGCGCTGATCCGTCGGATCGCCGGGCTCATCTATGTCTCCGACCGCGACCGCGGCGAGGCCAGGCGGCGGGCGCGGCAGCGGCTTGCCGGGAAGTGACCGTTGAAACGAGGCAAGTGACGGTTGAAACGAAATGAGAGCGCATCCGTGCCGTCGGCTATAACAGGGCAGCGTTGAAGGGGGCCGAGGAAAGATGCCGGACGGGCCGCGCCCCAACGGGCCCAAGTACGAGGACGATTTCTACGCCTGGACGCAGTACCAGGCCGAGGTGCTGCGCACCTTGCGCACGCACGACAACCGCTTCGACCGCGAGCACCTTGCCGAGGAGGTCGAGGATTTGGGCAACAGCGAGCGCGACGCCGTGCGCAGCCAGGTGCGGCGGATTCTCGTGCATTTCCTAAAGCTGGCCCATTCGCCGGCCCGCGACCCGCGCTTCGGCTGGATGGCGTCTATCGTGGATGCGCGCGCGCATCTCTCCGACAAGCTGTCGCCATCGTTGCGGCGCGACCTCGAGGCGAATTTCGCTGGCTTCTACGCGACAGCGCGCAAGCAGGCGGCGCTGGAGCTCCAGGAATACGGCGAGCATGCGCCAGCGCGGTCGCTGCCGGCCGAATGCCCCTACAGGCTCGACCAGGTCCTTGCCGAAGACTGGTATCCCGATGCGGCCGACGGCACTGACGCGGATGCACCGGCGTAAGGTGAGAAAGCGCATTCCGCCGGTCCGGAACAGGAGCATGCCGGATTGCGCTTCGCTTATCCGCCCTAAAAGAGTGGCGTTAACGGGAGGAGTGACATGAGCCAGGCGCTTGAAGGCATTCGCGTCATCGACATGACGCACAACCAGGCGGGGCCGGCCTGCGCCCAGATCCTGGCGTTTCTCGGCGCCGACGTCATCAAGCTGGAGGAGCCGCAGGGCGGTGAGGTGGCGCGGCGCAACATGCGTGACAAGCCGGATTCGGACAGCCTGTTCTTTCTTCTCTTCAACGCCAACAAACAGAGCCTGACGCTCAACCTGAAGACCCCGCGCGGCAAAGAGCTGTTTCGCCGGCTCCTCGAAAAATCCGACGTGCTGCTGGAGAATTTCAGCCCCGGCGCGCTCGACCGGCTCGGGTTCGGCTGGCCGGCGCTGCAGGAGATCAACCCGCGCCTCGTCTACGCCTCGATCAAGGGGTTCGGCACCTACGGCCCCTACAGCG
>JBLMXS010000472.1:0-11651 GCA_050257895.1 Thiohalocapsa sp. | reverse complement strand
CCGCGACTGCGGCGTTCATCGGCTGCGAATATTTGGTGCCGAAATAGAAGACCTGGCCGACCTCGATGCCGCGAGCCTGGCGGCGGCGCGCTTCGGGCACACGCGCCTCGAACTCGGCCTTGTCGTGCTTCTCGTCGGTCGCCGCGTACCAGTTGGCGATATATTGCTGCACGGTCGGCGAGGCCGGATCGATGCTGTTCTCGTCGAGTTGCACGATGTCGTGGTCGTAGAACAGCTCGCTCTCGCCGGTATCGGCCTGAACGTGAAATTCATGGCTGAGATCGCCGCCGATCGGCCCGGTATCGGCGCGCACCGGAATCGGCGTCAGCCCCATGCGCTTGAACGTCTTCATATAGGCGACGAACATGCGGAAATAGGAGGCAACCGCCGCCGCCTTGTCGATGTCGAAGGAATAGGCGTCCTTCATCAGGAATTCGCGCCCGCGCATCACCCCGAACCGCGGCCGCTGCTCGTCCCGGAACTTCCACTGGATGTGGTAGAGGTTCTTCGGCAGGTCGCGGTAGCTCCTGATCGCATCGCGGACGATCTGGGTGACCTGCTCCTCGTTGGTCGGGCCGTACAGCATCTCGCGCTCGTGACGGTCCCTGATGCGCAGCATCTCCTTGCCATAATCCTCGTAGCGGCCGCTTTCGCGCCACAGTTCGGCAGGCTGGATCGTCGGCATCAGGATTTCCTGGGCGCCAGAACGATCCTGCTCCTCGCGCACGATCGCTTCGACCTTCTTCAGGACGCGCAGGCCGAGCGGCAACCAGGAATAGATCCCCGCGGAAGATTGGCGGATCATGCCGGCGCGCAGCATCAGGCGGTGCGAGACGATCTGCGCCTCGCTGGGATTTTCGCGCAAGAGCGGCAGGAAATACTGGGACAGGCGCATGCGAATGGCTCGTTAGCGGGTCCGGCGTGGGATCCGGCGGCGGGATCCGGGCACGATCTTGGCAATCTAGTAGCGGCGTGGCGCCTAAAACACCAGCAAGCGGAAAAAAATGGCGTGACCTGGTGCGACGATTTGCGTACGATGCGACACAAAGCAGCATGCGCCGCCAATTGAGGTCGGCCCGAGTTTAGGGAGGTCGTCAGAGACGCGAGGGTTATTCCGCCCTCGGCTAACAATATGGGCAAGACAATGCTGGCAGGGCCTCGCCCTGCCTTCTTTTTTGCCGCCGGCGCCGCTCACGGTCGCGGCCAGTTGGCGAGAATCGTGGCGCTGTCGGCGGTCTCGATCTGCTCCCCGAAGCGGCGGCGGTAGAGCGTCATCAGCGCGTCGTGCGTTTCGTCCGAGGAGCTGCACAGCCCGTCAGCGACCAGCACCACCCGGTAGCCGTGATCGACCGCGCCGAGCACCGTGGCGAGGACGCACATGTCGGTCTCGGCGCCGGTGATGACAAGCGTCTCGATCCCCATCGCGCGCAACAGGCGCGGCAGGCGCCGCTCGCTGAACGGCGAGTAGACCCGCTTGTCGACGACCGCGGCCGGCGGCGCCAGCCGCGCCAGCGGGGGCACCAGCTCAATGAGCCGCGGATCGAGGCGCGACAAAGTCATCTCATGCCAGCGGCGGTAATAGCGCCGCCAGCTGCCCGGCAGCTCGTCCGGGTCGTAGGCCGGAACGAATCGGGTGAAGATCGTCTGCGCCGGGTGCTGCTCGGCGATCCGCACGACGACCGGCAGCACCCGCTTCAGCCACGGCGTGTGCCACGGCGTCGCCTCGCCGAACAGGTTCTGCATGTCGACGCAGAGATGCGCGGTGCGCGGGTCGAGCGGCCCGAACGGGAGCGAACTGGAGGCTTCCATACCGCGCTAAACGGGTCCGCGGCGACCGCCGGTTCCGCTCGCCCGCTGCGCCGGCTGCGAACGACAGCGGCATAACCTGCGTTATTGGGAGAGTGTCGAATTGCCGCTGAGAGACCCCATGGCAAAGCAAGAGCGGCCGCAGCAGCCGGCCGGCCCGAACTCAAACAACGAAAAGGGCCCGCACCATGTCGCGGATGAGCCGGTCGCCGAGATCGAACCGGAAGAGCCTACCGAGCAGCCGCCGACGACCGAAACTGGCCTCGTCGTCGAGGACCAGATCCAGAAGGAATGGGATCCGCAGAAGGATGGCGGCCTGCCGACGTTCCTGAGAAAGTCCCCGGGAAAGCACTCTAGAAAGAAGGAGTCGCGGACGCGATGAGCCTGCCGATCGAGGATTACGGCATCATCGGCAACACCTATACCGCCGCGCTGGTGTCGCGCGGCGGCTCGATCGATTGGCTGTGCCTGCCGCGCTTCGACTCGCCGTCGGTGTTCGCGGCGCTGCTCGGCGACTCGCGGCACGGCCGCTGGCTGATCGCGCCGCAATGGCCACTCCTCGAATGCACGCGCCGCTATCGCGGCGATACCGGCATCCTCGAAACCACCTTCGAGACCGAGCAGGGCCGGGTCACGCTCGTCGACTTCATGGCCCTGTCCGAAGAGGGGGAGGACCAGATCGACCTGATCCGGCTGGTGCGCGGCGAGCGCGGAAAGGTCTCGATGCATACCGAGATCGTGCTGCGCTTCGACTACGGCCGCGGCGTGCCCTGGGTGCGCCAGCACCTCGGCGGGCCGGTCGCGGTCGCCGGGCCGCATGCGGTGCAGTTCGTCTCGCCGGTCGAGCTGCGCGGCACGCCGCAATTGACCACGGTCGGCGAATTCGTCGTCGAGCCCGGCGATTGCGTGCCGTTCACGATGAGCTGGTACCCCTCGCACCACAAAGGCTTCCGCTATCGCGACCCGTTCGACACCTTGCTCGGTACCGAGAACCGCTGGCACGATTGGGCGAGCCGCTGCTCGTTGCAGGGGCCGTGGCGCGACGCCATCCTGCGCTCGCTGATCACCCTGCGGATGCTGACCTACCGGCCCACCGGCGGCATCGTCGCGGCGGCGACGACCTCATTGCCGGAGCAGCTCGGTGGCGTGCGCAATTGGGACTACCGCTTCTGCTGGATCCGCGATGCGACGTTGACGCTGTACGCGCTGCTCAGCGCCGGGTTTCGCGGCGAGGCGCGCGACTGGCGCGAATGGCTGCTGCGAGCCGCCGCCGGGCATCCGCGGGAAATGCAGATCATGTACGGGCTCGCCGGTGAGCGCCGCCTCGCAGAGTGCGAGGTGCCGTGGCTGCCGGGCTATGCCGACAGCGCGCCGGTGCGCCTCGGCAATGCGGCGCACGAGCAATTGCAGCTCGACGTCTACGGCGAGCTGATGGACGCGCTCTATGCCTGCCACCGCTACGGGCTCGAAGCGAGCCCCTATGCCTGGGACATGCAAAAGAAGCTGCTCGAGTACCTGGAGAGCGTATGGGAGCGGCCTGACCATGGCATCTGGGAGGTGCGCGGCCAGGCAAGGCAGTTCACGTTTTCCAAGATCATGGCCTGGGTGGCGTTCGACCGCGGCATCAAATCGATCGAGCAGTACAATGCCGAGGGGCCACTCGCGCGCTGGCAGAAAGTGCGCGCGCAGATCGGAAAACAGATCGTCGAGCGCGCCTATGACAGCGAGCGCAATACGTTCGTGCAGTATTACGGCGGCCGCGACCTCGACGCCTCGCTGCTGCTGGCGCCGCAGCTCGGCTTCCTGCCGGCCGACGACCCGCGCATGCGCGGCACCGTCGAGGCGATCGAGCGCGAGCTGGTGCATGATGGGCTGGTCTATCGCTATCCGACCCGCACGGAGACCGATGGTCTGCCGCCCGGAGAGGGCGTCTTCCTGCCGTGCAGCTTCTGGCTCGCGAACAGCCTCGCTCTGCTCGGCCGGCGCGACGAAGCGGTTGCATTGTTCGAGCGGCTACTCGGCCTGCGCAATGATCTCGGCCTGTTGTCGGAAGAATACGACCCGAAAACCGGCCGTTTGCTCGGCAACTTCCCGCAGGCGTTTTCCCACACCGCGATCGTCAATACCGCGGCTCACTTGGCGCGGCTCGAAACCGCCTCCGCCAAGCGCGGCAATTCGCAGAAACCCGAGAACGCCGACGCGCCGCAGTCCTCAGACCGGCCCATTCCCCCGCCGGCGGGAGAACGGCAAAGATCCGTCTAGCGCTGGCGCCAGCCCGCCTCGCCGCGGCTCCCGCCGTCGCGCGGCGTTAGCGGCACGCGCGCCTCCAGCCGTTCGAGCTCGATGCGGGTGCGGGCGCCGGCCCGCAGCAGGCGGTCCGTCGCCTCGCGCAACAGCGCGCGGCTTTCCTGCGTGTCCTGCTGCAGCGCGGCATCGAACGCCGCGAGAAAAGCGGCGATATCGCCATCGACGCGAGCGCGCAACTGGTGGTCGATGAAAGTCCCGCCGCCGTGTTTGCGGCCGCTGCCATTGCCGTTGCCTTCGCGGGGGCCTTCTCGAGGACCTTCAAAGGGAGCGTCCCCGTAGCCGTCCCTCGCGCCGTTGCGATGCGGCGCACCATCATGATGGCGCCAATCGCCATTGCCGTTGTGATGGCCTGCGCCGGCCGCCGTGGCGCCATTGCCACCATTGCCACCATTGCCAGGCGCCTGGGCCGGTTCGCCGTCGCCGTGGGAGTGCGGCAGGAGCGGCGGCGCTTGCGTCAGCGCCACCTCCGGGTGCTGCCGCCCGCCATTGCCCGCCCCGCCGAGTGACAGGTGCAATGTCCGGCTGGCCTCGCCCCGGCTCATCTCCCCGCGGCTCATCTCCCCATTCGTCGGCGGGTGCAGCCCGGCCGCACGCGCCGGCGCATCGGCGTGCCGGTGGAGGCGGTCGGCGCGAATCCTCTCCTCCTCGGGAGGCCGCGACTCGGGGTGGCGCAGCATACCGCCGCCCGCTTCGCGATAGGTCGAATCGACGGTGGCCGGCGGTTCCGACGGCGCCGCCGCCAGCGGCTGGACCGGCACACTTCCGTCGGTCCCCGTCGCCCCGTTCGTTGCCGTGCCACTCGTCGCTGCTCCGCCAATCGCCGCCTTCACCAATTGCGCCTCCGGATTGGTTGTCGGCGCCGCCGCCGCCGGGTGTCGCGCGCGGCTGCGGCTGACGACATAGCTGATTGCCGGCGGCGAACAGTCATACGTGCGTGCAATGCTGGACAGTGTTTCGCCCGCCTCGTACCGCGCCATGATCGAAGGCCAATCGGATTGGGGAATCTTACCTCTTTTGCTTGATTTTTCCATTACCAGACCTTGGAGTTTTAACTCAGTTTAAAGTTCTCGCTGGACATGCCGCTGCATGACGACTCGCAGCAGGCAGACTCGAGGCCGTCGTTCAAGATCACGTGAACGCTCATGGAGACGATGCTGCGAAACGACGCCGTGCCAGCTGGCTGGCGCCATCAGGAGCGGCCCGTGAGGACCATCTTGCGGGCGAGAATAACCGCAAATCAGGTAACGGTGAAGCGATTTATTCGTTCCGCCGCCCCCTATACGGGTTAAATTGGGTTATGTTCCAGCCTCTCGTGTCAAATCTGCACCACTTTCCCCGGATTCATAATACCATCAGGATCAAGCGCTTCCTTGATGCTGCGCATGACCGAAACGGCCTCTCCATGTTCACTAATCAGAAAATCCATCTTGCCGTAGCCGATGCCGTGTTCGCCCGTACAAGTGCCTTCCATTGCCAGCGCGCGGTTAACCATTCGTTCATTGAGGCGGCTGGCCTCAACGATTTCTTCCGGTGATTGGGGATCGATCATAAAGATCAGGTGGAAGTTGCCGTCGCCGACATGCCCGGCCAGCGCCGACGGGATTGTCGATTGCGCCAGGTCGCGCTTGGTCTCGGCGATGCAGTCCGCCAGCCGCGAGATCGGCACGCAGACATCGGTCGGCCACCCTTTCGAGCCCGGCCGCAAGGCCAGCGCGGCGTAGTACGCGTCGTGCCGCGCCTGCCACAGCTTGGAGCGCTCCTCGGGGCTGGTGGCCCAGCGGAAATCCTCGCCGCCATGCTCAGCCGCGATCGCTTTCACGGCGTCGACCTGCTCGGCGACGCCGGCCGGGCTGCCGTGGAACTCGAAGAACAGCGTCGGCGCGACCGTATGGTCGAGCTTCGAATACTTGTTGATCGCGTCAATCTGCGCCTCGTCGAGCAATTCGATTCGCGCCACCGGCACCCCGCTCTGGATCGTCAGGATAACCGTGTCGACCGCCGCGTCGATCGTCGGGAAGGCGCACACCGCGGCGGAGATCGCTTCCGGGATGCCATAAAGGCGCACCGTCACCTCGGTGATGATGCCGAGCGTCCCTTCGGAACCGACGAACAGCCGCGTCAGGTCGTAGCCGGCGGCCGATTTGCGCGCGCGGCTGGCAGTGCGGATGATGCGGCCGTCGGCCAGGACGACAGTCAGTGACAGCACGTTCTCGCGCATCGTGCCGTAGCGCACCGCATTGGTGCCGGAGGCTCGGGTCGCCGCCATGCCGCCCAATGAGGCGTCGGCGCCCGGATCGATCGGGAAGAACAGGCCGGTATCGCGCAGATATTCGTTGAGCTGCTTGCGGGTGACGCCGGCCTCGACGGTGGCGTCGAGGTCTTCGGCACCGACCCGCAGAATGCGGTTCATCTGCGACAGGTCGATCGAGACGCCGCCCCTGAGTGCCGCGACATGGCCCTCGAGTGAGGTGCCGGTGCCGAACGCGATGACCGGAATCTTGTACTGCGCACACAGGCGGACGATCTCCGCCACCTCCTCAGTGCTGCGCGCGAAGGCAACCGCGTCGGGGGCATGTGCCGCGTGGTACGACTCGTCCTTGCCGTGCTGTTCGCAGACCGCCGACGATGTCGAGAGCCGGTCGCCGAGAAGCTGACGCAGCGCCGCCAGCAGCGCCGGCGCCAAAGGCACACGCTCAAGAACGGTTGCTGTCATCGATCAGCCATAAAGATTTAGCAATGGGGAGCAATACGCCGCGCCGGTCGGCCGCGCAACGTCCTCGGACGTATATATGGTGCCGCCAATACCGCTATACAGCTGCCGTCCTTAGCGCATCGGGGGCGCAATCGGGGGCTCCAGGGGCGAATGCGGGGCGGCGGCGATTGAGCGACCGCGGCGCAGAGGCTAGGTTGTCGGCGGAGGGACGAAAATTTGCAGGAGCCGGTGATGGCGCCAAGGCCCGATCAGTTGCCCGATCAGTTGGCGACAGTCAGTCTCGACGACAAATACGTCATCGAGCGGGGACGGGTATACCTGACCGGCACGCAGGCCCTGGTGCGCCTGCCGATGATGCAGCGCCAGCGCGACGTTGCCGCGGGCCTCAACACCGGTTCTTTCATCACCGGCTATCGCGGCTCGCCGCTGGGCGGCCTCGACCAGGCGCTGTGGACCGCGCGCCGCTTTATCGAAAAGAACCACATCAAGTTTCAGCCTGCGATCAACGAGGAGATGGCCGCGACGGCGGTGTGGGGCAGCCAGCAATTGGGGCTGTTCCCTGGCGCCAAATACGACGGCGTCTTCGCGATGTGGTACGGCAAGGGCCCGGGGGTCGATCGCAGCGGCGACGCCTTGAAGCACGGCAATTCGGCCGGCTCGGCGCCCCACGGCGGGGTGCTGCTGCTGGCCGGCGACGACCACACCTGCAAATCCTCGACGCTGGCGCACCAGTCGGAATTCGCCTTTATCGACGCGCTGATCCCGGTGCTGAACCCGTCGGGGGTCGAGGAGATCCTCGAGCTCGGCCTCTACGGCTGGGCGATGTCGCGCTATTCCGGCTGCTGGGTCGCGTTTAAGACGGTGGCCGAGACGATGGACAGCTCGGCCTCGGTGGCGGTCGATCCGGGGCGCGTCGAGATCCGGCTGCCTGAAGATTTTGCGCTGCCGGAGGGCGGGCTCAACATCCGCTGGCCGGACCCGCCGCTCGACCAGGAAGCACGGCTGCACCGCTACAAGATCCCGGCGGCGCTCGCCTTCGCGCGGGCCAACCGGCTCGACCGCATCGTCCTCGACAGTCCGCGGCCGCGGCTTGGCATCGTCACCACCGGCAAATCCTATCTCGACGTCCGCCAGGCGCTCGACGCGCTCGGCATCGGCGAGGCCGAGACGGCGGCGATCGGCTTGCGCCTCTACAAGGTGGCGATGCCGTGGCCGCTCGAGCCCGACGGCGTGCGCCGCTTTGCCGAAGGGCTGCAGCAGGTCCTCGTCGTCGAGGAGAAGCGCGGCGTCATCGAGCCGCAGCTGAAGGAGCAGCTGTACAACTGGCCGGCCGACCGGCGCCCCTTAATCATCGGCAAGCAGGACGAGAGCGGCGCCTGGGTGCTGCCGTCCAACGGCGAGCTGGCTCCCGGCCAGATCGCCCGCGCGATCGCCGCGCGCCTCGCGGCTGCCGGCGATCCGCCGGCGTGGCTCGCGGAGCGCGTTGCCGCGCTGGAAGCGCGCGAGCGCCGCGGCAATGCCGGTGTCGTGCCGTTTGTCCGCACGCCCTATTTCTGCTCCGGCTGCCCCCACAACACCTCGACCCGGGTGCCCGAAGGCAGCCGCGCCCTGGCCGGCATCGGCTGCCACTATCTGTCGCAATTCATGGACCGCAACACCGCCACCTTTACCCAGATGGGCGGCGAGGGCGCGTCGTGGATCGGCCAGGCGCCGTTCACCGAAACCGGCCACGTCTTCGCCAATATCGGCGACGGCACCTACACCCATTCCGGCATCCTCGCGATCCGCTCGGCGGTCGCCGCCGGCGTCACCATGACCTACAAGGTCCTGTTCAACGACGCCGTGGCGATGACCGGCGGCCAGCCGCTCGACGGCAACCTGACGGTGCCGATGGTGACGCGCCAGCTGGCCGCCGAAGGCGTCGGGCCGATCGTCGTCGTTACCGATGAGCCGGACAAATACCCGCTGGGCAGCGGCTTCCCGCCCGGCACCACCGTGCGCCACCGCGACGAATTGGACCAGGTGCAGCGGGAGCTGCGCGAATTGCAGGGCGTCAGCGCGATCGTCTACGACCAGACCTGCGCCGCCGAGAAGCGCCGCCGCAGGAAGCGCGGCCGCTTCCCCGACCCGCCGATGCGCGTTTTCATCAACGATCTGGTGTGCGAAGGCTGCGGCGACTGTTCGGCCAAGTCGAACTGCCTGTCGGTGGTGCCGGTCGAGACCGAGTTCGGCCGCAAGCGGGCGATCGACCAGTCGAGCTGCAACAAGGATTTCTCCTGCCTCAACGGGTTCTGCCCGAGTTTTGTCACCGTGCACGGCGGCAGCGTGCGCAAGCGCGCGGCGGTCGCCGGCAATGACGAGCTGCCGCCGCTGCCGGAGCCGGCCTTGCCGACATTGGCGGAGCCTTACGGCATTCTCGTCACCGGGGTCGGCGGCACCGGTGTGGTGACGATCGGCGCGCTCCTCGGCATGGCGGCGCATCTCGAAAAGAAGGGCGTCAGCGTCCTCGACCAGCTCGGGATGGCGCAGAAGGGCGGCGCGGTGTGGTCGCATGTGCGGCTCGCCGAGCGGCCGGAACAGATCCATGCCGTGCGCATCGCCGAGGGCAGCGCCGACCTGCTGCTCGGCTGCGACCTCGTGGTGTCGGCCGGCGGCGAAAGCGTGTCCCGCCTGCAGGCCGGCCACAGCCGCGCCGTCGTCAACAGCCACGAGACGATCACCGGCGACTTCACGCGCAACCCGGACCTGCCGTTTCCGGGCGAGGCGCTGTCGCGCAGCATCGCCGCCGCTCTCGGCGGCGATGCCGTCGAGTTTGTCGACGCGACGAGGCTGGCGACCGGCCTGTTCGGCGATTCGATCGCCACCAATCTCTTCATGCTCGGCTTCGCCTATCAGCGCGGTCTGGTGCCGGTGTCGGCGGCGGCGATCGAGCGCGCTATCGAGCTGAACGGCGTCGCGGTCGAGGCCAATCGCGGCGCCTTCCGCTGGGGCCGCGCCGCCGCGATCGACCCCGCGCTGGTCGAGGCGCGCGCCGTCCCGGCGGCAACCGCGCCGCCCAGCCATCGCCTGTCGGAGAGCCTCGACGAGGCGATCGCGCGCCGCGTCGCGTTCCTCACCGCCTACCAGGATGCCGCCTATGCGAGCCGCTACGCCACGCGCCTCGCGCGGATCGGCGATGCCGAGACCCAGCGGATCGGCGACGGCAGCACGGCGCTGACCGAGGCGGCCGCCCGCGGCCTTTTCAAGCTGATGGCGTACAAGGACGAGTACGAGGTGGCGCGGCTCTACGCCGAAAGCGATTTCCGGCGCCGCGTCGCCGAGCAGTTCGACGGCGATTACGAGCTGCACTTTCATCTCGCACCGCCGCTCTTTGCCGAGCGCGATCCGGCGACCGGGCATCTGAAGAAGCGGGTCTATGGCGGCTGGATGCTGGGGGCGTTCCGGCTGCTCGCCAGGCTGCGACGGCTGCGCGGCACGCCCTTTGACCCGTTTGGCCGCAGCGCCGAGCGGCGCGCTGAACGCCAGCTCCTCGCCGAGTACGAGCGGCTGCTCGACGAGATCGCCGGCGCGCTCTCCCCGGCCAACCATCAGGCGGCGGTTGACTTGGCCGCCCTGCCGCTCGAAATCCGCGGCTTCGGGCACGTCAAGGAGGCTAGCCGAACGCAGGCCAAGGCCAAGGAGAAGGCGCTGATCGAGCGCTTCCGCTCGCCGCGGCCGCCATCGGCGCTCGCTGCCGCAGAATAGGCCGCACAACCACATCGATTTGTCGGAGGGGGCTCTGGTGGTCAGAATCTTTGCTGTGGGCGTTGCGATGCTGCTTGCAAGCGGCGCCGCCGCCTCGGCCTGCCAAGCAAAAAACACGCCCGCGACGCTCGACGACAATTTCAAGACCCCCGATCCCGGCTGGGGTCCGCCCGATGACGCCGCCTCGTTCACCGCCGGCGGGCTGGTATTGAAGCCGCCGGTCAACGGCAGCGCCTGGCGCTGGAACCCGAACTATACGCTCGACGGCAAGGACCTTTGCGTTTCGGTCGTCAACCCGAGCGGCGCCGGCGGGCGCACCGACACCGGCGATGTCGGCGTCTGGTTCTGGTCGAAGGACGCGCAGAATTTCTACACCGCGACGGTCTCGCTCAAGGGTACGGTGTCGATCGACCGGCTGGTCAACGGCGTCTGGCACATCGTGCTGGCGCCGACCACGTCCGGCGCGGTGCACACCAAGCCGGGCGCCGTCAACGAGATCGAGATCGTCGTTCGCGGCGGCACCGGCACATTCTACGTCAATGGCACCAAGATCGCCGATTTCCGCGGCGAGCCGCCGCCGCATGGCGGGCCGCCCGGCGTCTACGCCGAGAGCGGCGGCCCCGGCATCAGCTGGGTGTTCCCGCGCGTGCAGCTGTTCTGAGCGGGCCGGATGAACCCGTACGCGGCGTATCTCTTGGCCTGGCTGACCTATAGCGGCTACCCGGTGGTGCAGCGCGACGCGGTCTATTATGCGGCGCGGGTCGAATCCGGGATCCGCTCGGATGCGGTCAGCCCGAGCGGCAATGTCGGCCTGTTCCAGCTCAACGGCTCGCGCAAATACGCGCTCGTCGCCTATGCCAGGGCGCACGGCAAGCCGTGGACCAGCATGCAGGTGCAGCTCGAATTCATGGACCGCGAGTGGCGGCGGATGCCGGCCTCACACGAGTTCTTCGCCGCCCACGACCGCGCGACCGCCGCCCGCCTGTTCTGCCGCCACTACGAAGGCTCGATCTGCTGACGGCAGCGCCGAGTCGCTGTCCCCTCCCCCGCAAGCGGGGGAGGGTTAGGGTGGGGGTCGCGG
>JBLMXS010000471.1:0-21328 GCA_050257895.1 Thiohalocapsa sp. | reverse complement strand
CCTTCTTGATCGCGATCTTGCGTGCACGGCCGAGCATGTCGAGCGTGACATTTTCCAGCTTCATGCCGAGGTCTTCGGAGATGACCTGACCGCCGGTCAGGATCGCGATGTCTTCAAGCATCGCCTTCCTGCGGTCGCCGAACCCCGGCGCCTTCACCGCCGCGACCTTGAGGCCGCCGCGCAGCTTGTTGACGACGAGCGTCGCCAAGGCCTCGCCCTCGACGTCCTCGGCGACGATCAGGAGCGGACGGCTCGACTGCACCACCGACTCGAGCACCGGCAGCATCGCCTGCAGACCCGACAGCTTCTTCTCGTGGATGAGGATGTACGGGTTCTCCAGCTCGGCGATCATCTTCTCCGCATTCGTCACGAAATACGGCGACAGATAGCCGCGGTCGAACTGCATGCCCTCGACGACGTCGAGCTCGGTCTCGAGGCTCTTGGCCTCCTCGACCGTGATGACGCCTTCGTTGCCGACCTTCTGCATGGCCTGCGCGATCATCTCGCCGATCTCGCGCTCGCCATTGGCTGAGATCGTGCCAACCTGGGCGATTTCTGCGTTGGTCGAGATCTTCTTCGAGCGGGTCTTGATGTCGGCGACCACCGCCTCGACGGCGATGTCGACGCCGCGCTTCAGGTCCATCGGGTTGAGGCCGGCGGCCACCGCCTTCGAACCTTCGCGCACGATCGCCTGGGCGAGGACGGTCGCAGTGGTGGTGCCGTCGCCGGCCTGGTCGCTGGTCTTGGAGGCGACCTCACGCACCATCTGGGCGCCCATGTTCTCGAACTTGTCGGACAGCTCAATTTCCTTGGCGACGGTGACGCCGTCCTTGGTGATGCGGGGTGCGCCGAACGACTTGTCGAGGACGACGTTGCGGCCCTTCGGGCCCAACGTCACCTTGACGGCATTGGCGAGAATGTCGACGCCGCGCAGCATCCGCTCGCGCGCGTCGGCATGAAACTTGACTTCTTTTGCAGCCATCTTGTCCTACTCCGGGTTAAGCAGAGTTAAGCGGCCTTGCGGGCGGCGGTGGCGTCGATGATCCCCATGATGTCGCTTTCCTTCATGATGATCAGGTCTTCGCCATCGAGCTTGACTTCGGTACCGGACCACTTGCCGAACAGCACGCGGTCGCCAGCCTTGACGTCCAGCGCCTGCACCTTGCCGTCTTCGCCCCGCGCTCCCGGACCGACCGCGACCACCTCGCCCTCCATCGGCTTTTCCTTTGCCGTGTCGGGGATGATGATGCCGCCCGTGGTCTTCTCCTCCGCTTCCAGGCGTCGGATGACCACGCGGTCATGCAACGGACGGAATGCCATGTAAACCTCCTCGCACGCTCTGACAATGTCGATTGGCACTCTCCAACCGAGAGTGCTGCTGACTTAATCGGGACGCGCCGGCTTGTCAAGCCAAACCCTAACCTTTCCAGTAGCCCAGGCCGGGGCGAGGTGTTAAGCCGCAGGTGGCGGCCCAGCTTTTGACGCCACCTTCGACGCAAGCTTTTGAGCCCAGGTTTTGACAACGGGAGAGGCTTCGGCGCACTCTCCCGGCGCATCCCGCGTTATCATACGAATATCTGCCACGAATGGGCCGGAACCATGGCGCGATCGATCGATTGGGAAATACCGGGCGAGTTCCAGCCGAAGCCGGAGGATTTCACGTTTGACGTGGACCAGGCGCTGTCCTCGGTACTCGGGCTGCAGGCGACGGTTCCGGAGGACGCGTTCACGGCCGGCACGCTCGGCACCGAACGCGCCGGCAGCGGCGTCCTGATCCGCAAGGACGGGCTGGTGCTGACGATCGGCTACCTGATCACCGAGGCCGAGTCGATCTGGCTGACCTCGAGCGTCGGCGGCGCGGTGCCGGGGCACGTCCTCGGCTACGACCAAGAAACCGGGTTCGGGCTGGTGCAGGCGCTGGGGCGGCTCAATGTGCCGGCGATCGAAGTCGGCGCCGGCGTCCGCGTCGGCGCCGGCGACCATGCGATCCTGGCAGCCGAGGGGGGGCGCCGGCACGCCGTCGCCGCCACCGTCGTAGCGCGGCAGGAATTCGCCGGCTATTGGGAATACCTCTTGGACCGCGCGATTTTCACGGCGCCGGCGCATCCGTTCTGGGGCGGTGCCGCGCTGATCGGCAATGACGGCAGCCTGATCGGCATCGGCTCCTTGCATGTGCAGCATTCGAGCGGGCGGGAACTGCGCCGCGACGTCAACATGGTGGTGCCGATCGATTTGTTGCCGCCGGTGCTCGATGACTTGTTGACCTATGGGCGCCCGAACCGGCCGCCGCGGCCGTGGCTGGGCCTCTATGTCGCCGAGGTCGAGGACGCCATCGTCGTCGCCGGCCTGTCGGAGCGCGGCCCGGCCAGCAAGACCGGGCTCAAGGCTGGCGACCGCATCGTCGCGGTGCGCGACGAGCCGATCTCCAGCCTCGCCTCGTTCTGGCGGCGCGTCTGGGCTTCCGGACCGGCCGGTAGCGAAGTGGTCTTACAGATCATGCGCGACAAGGAGACGATGAAGGTGCGCATCCCGTCGGCCGACCGCACACACCTCCTCAAGGCCCCCCGGCTGCACTGACCGATAGCGTCATCGCCGGGCTTGACTCGGCCATCTCGACGCTGCGGCAAGAACGCGTCCGAAGCCGCATTGCCCCTCACCCCGCCCCTCTCCCCGCAAGCGGGGAGAGGGAGAAGGTGGTACAGGCGGGGCAATTGCGTCCCCTCTCCCCGCACGTCGAGAGAGGGACAGGGGGAGGGGCAAGAGCCCCAGAGCTGGCTAAGCGACGACCGGCACTGCCGCGCCGCGGCCAACCGGGGCGAGCGCCGGCTCGGGGAACAGCAGCTCTTCGTAGACGTCGATGGTGCGGGCGCACATCGCCGCGCTGGTGTAGCCGGCAGCGACATGCGCGCGGGCGCGGTGCGCGAAGGCGGCGCGCTGCGCCTCGTCGAGCGCCAGCGCCTCGCCGATCGCCGCCGCCAGCGCCGCCGGATCGCCGGGCGGCGAGAGCCAGCCGGTGACGCCCGGGGCGATCGTCTCGCGGGCGCCGCCATGATCGGTGGCGACGACCGGCCGCCCCATCGCCTGCGCCTCGACGATCACCCGCCCGAACCCCTCGGGATCGGTTGACGCCGACACCACCACATCGGACAAAGCATAGGCGGCGGGCATGTCGGCGCAGTGATCGACGATGCGGAACATGCCGATCAGGTCGAACCGCTCGATCGCCGCTTCCAGTTCGCGGCGGAAGCCGGGCCGCTGCTCGGCCCCGACCAGGATGCAGCAGAGGTCGCGGCGCGCCAGGCGGGCGATGGCGGCGATGAAATCGAGCCCGCCCTTCCAGCGCGTCAGCCGTCCTGGCAGCATCACCACCTTGGTGTCGTCCGGTACCCGCCATTCTGCCGCAAGTCCAGCCACACGCTCGCCCCGGACGCGCCGCGGGTCGAACGCGCCCAGGTCGACGCCGCGCGGAATGACGCGCAGCCGCTCGGGGCCGACCCCGTAAACGTGGCTGACGTGATCGCCGACGAACTCGGAGATCGCGATGACGCGTTCGCCGCGCGCCATCACCGAATTGTACCAGCGCTTCAGCGGCAGGTCGGTATCGTAGGCGTTGTGAAAGGTGGTCACGAAACGGCGCTGGGCGGCGCAAGCGGCAAGCCAGGCGCTCCACGCCGGGGCGCGGCTACGGGCGTGCACGATGTCGATGCGGTGGCGGCGGATCAGCTGGCGCAGCGCAGTGGCGTTGCGGCGGATCACCAGCGGGTTCTTCGAGGCGAGCGGGAGCGTGAAATGATGCGCGCCAAGCCGCGCCAGCTGGCGCTCGAGCGGCCCGCCGGAGGAGGCGACGTAGGACGTCCAGCCCGCGACGACGAGGGCTTCCGCGAGATCGATCGTGCCGCGCTCGGCGCCGCCGGCGACCAAGCTCGGAATCACCTGCAGCACCGCCGGCGGGCGGCCTTCTTTGGGTAGAGCGGCAATGCTATCGTCGCGGCCCATTCGTTTGCGTCGCACCTCGATGTCCACATCCACCAGCGCGCCGGCTTCGCTTCCGAGGGAAGAACCGCGCCCGCAAATGCTAGCACGCCCGGGCGGCTCGGCAATCGCGTACCGCCGCCTCGCCGGCCGGCTGCCGGGCATCGTCTTCCTCGGCGGCTACCGCTCCGACATGAACGGCACCAAGGCGTTGTTTCTGGAGGATTATTGCCGAGACTGCGGGCATGCCTACGTGCGCTTCGACTATTTCGGGCACGGCGCCTCGGACGGCGATTTCGCCGCCGGCACAATCGGCCGCTGGCGCGACGACGCCGTTGCCGTCATCGATTCGCTGACCGACGGCCCGCAAATCCTCGTCGGCTCCAGCATGAGCGGCTGGATCATGCTGCTGGCGGCCCTGGCGAGGCCCGAGCGCGTCGCGGCGCTGGTCGGCATCGCCGGCGCGCCGGATTTTACCGAGGAGCTACTGTGGCCACGCCTCAGTCCGAGCCAGCGCGGCCGGCTGATGGAGGAGGGCGGCATCGTGCTGCCGTCCGATTACGACCCGGCCGGCTATCTCTACACGTGGGCCCTGATCGAGGACGGACGGCGGCACCTGCTGCTCGGCCGGCCAATCCCGCTCGCCCAGCCGGTGCGGCTGCTGCACGGCATAGAGGACGCCTCGGTCCCGTGGCGGCTGAGCCTGCGCCTCGCCGAGCGCCTCACCAGCGAGGATGTCGTAGTGACGCTGATCAAGGACGGCGACCACCGCCTGTCCCGCCCTGCTGACCTGGCCCGCCTGGCGCGGACGCTCGACGAGCTGCTGTCGCTGTAGGGCACGAGTCGGCAAGATTTTGCCGGTTCACATGCTGATGGCCGGGCTTGCCCCGGCCATCGGCTTGCAGCGGCTGCGGATCCCCGGGTCAAGCCCGGGGACGGCGTCGAGAGGGGGTCGGACAGCCGACTGCGAGAGGCTTTATAATTACTTGTTCTGACCCGGAGGCGCGCTGCCGGCGGGGTTCGTCGAGATCGACGTCGTGACGATCGGCACGCCGTTCGCAACGCCGTTCGGGGTATTGCCGCCGCCGTTGAGCTGGGTGGTCGTGATCGTGGTCGTGATCGAGCCCGCGGTCACTGTAGCCAACTGCTCCTTGCTGAGCTTGACCGGATGGGCAAGGGCGCTACCGGCCATGGCGACGACCGCCAAGCCGGTCAGAACGAAGCTGATTCCCTTCACGACAATCCTCCTTTTGGTTCGACCGGCTTGGCTTATCGAGGATTTGTGTCAAATCCGAGGAAATAGGTGGTTAACCGTGAGGCACCTGCCGATTCGTTTGGTTCTGCTGATGGTTTTGCGCCGTTATTGCGGATCCCGATCGAGTCGCATCACCCTGATCCGGATGGCTTCGTCGCTGCGCTCCTCGCAATGACGGCCCTTCCCTCTTTGGTGTCATTGCGAGCGAAGTGAAGCAATCCATTGCCGGCGGGAACGGCGAGTGGGACCTCACCGAACCGTGCCGCTAGGGCGGCGGCGGGGCCGGGGCGGGGAGGTCGCGGGTCTCGACCTGGCCCGGCGGCGTGCCGAAGGTGAGGCGGATATGGTAGCGCTGCCAGTCGCGGCGGTAGAGGACCGGGTCGGGCAGCGGGATGTCGGCCGTCGAGACGGTGGCGAGCAGCTGCGCGCGGCTCTCGAAGGCGGCGCTCGCCTGCGTGTCGGCGATGGCGACGGCCGGCGCGGTGTCGCCGGCGACCGAGTTGTGCCACGGATTGGCGATCGTGCGCTGCCCGGTCGCAAACCGCGGCGAGCCGGCGATGTTGAGATAGGAAGCCGCCGTCGCGCTGCCGTCGGGCCCAACGAGCTCGGCTTGGCGCAGCGGCAGCCGCTCGACTGCGGTGACGACGATCGTGTCGGCGACGCCGCCGGGCGGAAACCCGACGCGAAGCTGCGCTGTTGACGCCGGCGGCGGCGGCCCCGGCGGCAGCACCGGCATCTCGTCACAGGCGGCGAGCGGCAACAGCGGCAGGACGACCGCCAGGCAGAGCGGCAGCAGAGGGCGCATCGCATTTCGCACAGAGGAGGCGCGGGCCGCTATGTCACGCGATGCGACGCGATTGCGCAAGCGCCGCGGCGGCCTCTGTCGTCCGGCAGGCATCACGAGCAGGGGAGGAGACCGCGATGAGCGAGGCGGCGGCGCGGCAGACGCAGGATATCGGGACGGTCGAGGACAGGTTTTTCACGATCCGGGATTTTGCCTTGAGCGACGGCGCGCTGATGCCGGAGGCGACGATCGCTTACGAAACCTATGGGCAGCTGCGGCCGGACGGCCGCAACGCGGTCCTCGTCACGCACGGCTATACCGGCAGCCATCACGCCGCCGGGCGCAACCCGAAGAATGGCGGCCAGCCAGGCTCGTGGGACGGGCTGATCGGCCCCGGCAAGGCGATCGACACCGACCGGCTGTTCGTCGTCGCGAGCAACATGCTCGGCTCGTCCTACGGCTCGACCAACGCCGCCAGCATCAATCCGCTGACCGGCGAGCCTTATGGCCCCGACTTCCCGGCGATCGCGATCCGCGACATCGTCGAGGCGCAAAAGCTTCTGCTCGACCATCTCGGCGTCACCCACCTCGTCGCTGTCGCCGGCCCGTCCTATGGCGGCTACCAGGCTTTCCAGTGGGCCGTCGCCTACCCCGATTTCATGGATGCGATCGTGCCGGTCAATACCGCGCCCTGGGCCTCGGCCAACACCGACAAGCAACTCGCCGAGGTGAGCGCGCGGCTGGCGACGGACCCGGACTGGCATGGCGGGCGCTATCACCAGAAGGGCGGCGGCGCCAAGGCGACGCTGACCGAGATTCGCGTCGAGACCTTGAAGCGCTACGGCATCGAGGCGAACCTCGCCGCGCGCTACCCCGACCCGGCCGAGCGCGAGGCGGCGGTCCGCGCGCAGGCCGCCAACTGGGCGCAGAATTGGGACGCGCATTCGCTGCCGATCCTGCGGCGCGCCCTGCTCGGCTTCGACACCAGGCCCGATTTCGCACGGATCAAGGCCAGGGTCCTCTATGTGCTGTGCCGCAGCGACGCGCTGTTCCCGCCAAAGATCGCACCCGGCGTCATCGAGGCGCTGCACCAGGCCGGCGTCGAGGCGCGCTATTTCGAGCTCGACAGCGACATGGGCCATTCGTCGAGCGGCCCCGAGCACGCCAAATGGTCGCCGGTCCTGCGCGAGTTCCTCGCCCCCCTCGTCGCCCGGCTCGGGTGACAGCAAGCTATTCGCCCCTCACCCTGTCCCTCTCCCCGCTCGCGGGGAGAGGGGACCCGAGCTGCACCGCCCGTCGGAGTCTCTCCGCTTGCGGGGAGAGGGCCGGGGTTGGGGCTTTTTGTCTTGCCGCCCTACCGCTTCGCGGCGCGGCCGGCGGTGGGGGCGCCGAGGAATTCGAGCGCAGCGTTGAGCTGCGCGTCCTGCGGCTTGCCGATGATCTTCGGATTGATCGGATGGTCGCTTTCGTCGGCCGACGAGCGCGGCCGCGCCGGCACCGCCGGCACCCCCTTCGGCGCCAGCGTGCCGGTCGCCTTCAGCGCCCCCGAGAGGTCGCTCTCGTAGGCGATGATCGCGTTCGCCACCTGCTGGTCCTTGGGCAGCGCAACGACCCGGTCGGGGGTGATGCCGCGCCCTTGGATCGAGCTGCCGGACGGCGTGTAGTAGAGCGCCGTCGTCAGCCTGAGCGCGCCCTGCCCGTCGAGCGGCAGGATGCTCTGCACCGAGCCTTTGCCGAAGCTTCGGGTCCCGAGGAGGGTGGCGCGGTGGTTGTCCTGCAGGGCCCCGGCAACGATTTCCGCGGCCGACGCCGAGGCGCCGTTGATCAGCACCGCCATCGGCGTTCCGCGGATCAGGTCGCCCTTCGCCGGCGCGACATAGGCGCGGTTCTCGTCGGTGCCGCGGCCGCGCGTCGTCACGATCGTGCCGCCGTCGAGGAAGTCCGCGGCGACCTCGACCGCCGCGTCGAGCAGCCCGCCGGCATCGTTGCGCAGATCGAGGACAAAGCCGGCGAAATGCCCGCCGGCCTGCTGCCGCATCCGGCCGATCGCCGCGCGCAGTTCGGCGGGGGTGTTCTCGTCGAAGGTGCTGACGCGGACATAGCCGATCCGCCCCGGCTTCAGTGCAGCCTTCACCGAATCGACATGGATGACGGCGCGGGTGATCGGCACCTCGAAGACCGAGCGGTTGGCGCGCGCGATCGTCAGCACGACGCGGGTACCCGGGGCGCCGCGCAGCTTGCGCACGACCTCGCCGATCTCCAGGCCGACGATCGGCTGCCCGTCCGCTTTGACGATGCGGTCGCCGGGCTCGACGCCGGCCGCGGCAGCGGGTGTGCCCTCGATCGCCGAGATCACCTGCGGCACGCCTTCCTCGACCGAGATCTCGATGCCGACACCGCCGAACTGCCCGGTGGTGGTGGTGATCAGCTCGCGATACTCGCGCTCGGTCATGTAGTCCGAATGCGGGTCGAGCTTGCTTAGCATGCCCTTGAGCGCGCCCTTGACGAGCTGGTCGGGGGCGACGGGGACGACGTAGCTCTTCTCGACCTGCCGCATCGCGTCCTGGATCAGCCGCATCTCGCCCGGTCCGACCGGCGGGTCGGCGGCGAGCGAGCCGCAGCCGTTGACGCTGAGCGCCAATGTCAGGACCACGGCCGAGGCGACGACGCGGGGCAGTCGATGCCGCCGGCGAAGAGGCGCCGAAAATAGTCGCAGGATCATGCTTCGCGGTCCGGCTGCCGGTCCGGCTGCGCGGCGGCAAACGCGTCGAGCTGCATGCAAGTGTCGAAGATCCTCCTGATGGTCGGGTACGCCGCCATGTCGAGCTGATACCGCTCGGCGTTGACGACCTGCGGCACCAGCGTGATGTCGGCGAGGCCTGGCTGGTTGCCGTGGCAGAAACTGCCGGTGCGCGCGTCGCCGGCGAGAAGCTGCTCGATCGCGCGGAAGCCGGCGTCGATCCAGTGGTTGTACCAGATGCCGGTGGCTGCCTCGTCGTGGCCGAGCGTGCGCTGCAGATAGCGCAGCACGCGCAGGTTGTTGAGCGGATGAATGTCGCAGGCGACGATCGCCGCGAGGCCGCGGACGCGCGCGCGGCCCTCCGGGTCGCGCGGCAGCAGCGGCGGCTCGGGGTGCGTCTCGTCGAGGTATTCGATGATCGGCAACGACTGGATCAGCGTCTGCCCGTCGACCTCCAGCGCCGGCACCAGCCCCTGTGGGTTGATGCCGAGGAATCCCGGCTGCCGCTGGTCGCCGCGCCGCAGATGGATGAACGCGCTGTCGTAATCGAGCTGTTTCAGGTTGAGCGCGATCCGCAGGCGGAATGCGGCGGACGAGCGAAAATAGCCGTACAGCTTCATTGCGAGAACGCACCGTCTGCGGCGGAAGGCTCGGGCGGCACGTTACTCCGCTCCAGACGCGGCGGGAAGCCCGCGGGAAGCGGCTGCGGATGCGGTGGCGTGCCGGCTCAGCGGCGGTTTTGCTGCTCGAAGCGGATGTCGTTCTGCGGTAGGCGGCCCTGCCCGGCGGCGCGCCACAGATCGACGAAATTGCCGCCGTGCCCGGCCCGCAGACGGTCGGCGGCAGCCGCCGACGGGAGCATCCGGCGATAGCAGGTCTCGCGCGCGGCGGCGTCGAGGCGGTCGAAGCGCGGATCGATCGCGAAGCATTCGTCGAGCGCCCGCCGCTTCGCCGCATCGGCCGGATAGAGCTCCTGATAAAGACCCCCGACCGCATCCGGCCGCACGATGACAACAGCAGATGCGGCCGCGAGCAGCGCGGCGCCCCAGGCAAATCTCATGCGTCCCCCCAAAAGCGAGCACCGCCGCGCTTCCCGCGAAGCGCGTAACCGGTGTGGACCGGCGCCACCGCCCTACTGTAGCGCGCCGGCGCCGGCGGTGCCGACGAATCTTTTGACGAGGTCGAGAAAGTCGCGCAGCTGGATCGGCTTTGCGACATAGCCGTCGCAGCCGCCGGCAAGCGCCTTTTCGGCGGCGCCCACCATCGCAAAGGCGGTGACCGCCACGACCGGGATGGCGCTGGTGGCGGGATCGCTCTTCAGCCGGCGCACCGCTTCAAGACCGGAGATGTCCGGCAGCTGCAGGTCCATCAAGATCAGCTGCGGCTGCATGTCGCGGGCAAGGGCGAGCGCTGTGTGGCCTTCGCGCGCGGTGATCGTCGCGTAGCCGTGCACCTCGAGCACGTCGTGGAGGAGCTTCATGTTGAGCTCGTTGTCCTCGACGATCAGGATCTTCGCGGCGGAGCGCGGCATCTCTCTGGCTGCCATGAACGCAATTGCGGGCGCTTTTGCGAAGCGGAAGGCGGTGCTATTGCGGCGGCGGGGACGCCGGCCGACCCAGCTGACGGAGAGTTGATGGCAATTTTAATAAAATACAATCGTGTGGGTCGCAACGCTCCTGCCGCCCCGATGCGGCGAGCGCTTGCGGTGGCGCTCTGCGCCATGGCGGCGCTGCTGGCGGCGCCGGCGGTGCGGGCGCAGGACACCGCGGCCGTGGAGGCGGCACATCGCCGCGCCGTCCTCGATGTCCTCCCGCCGCTGGCGGCGCAGCGCGTCTTCGGGCTCGAGGCCAATCCGGCGCCGGGGCCGGCTACCCCGATCGGCAGCTATTCGAAGGGCTGCCTTGCCGGCGCCGTTGAACTGCCGGCCGACGGACCGCACTGGCAGGTCATGCGCCCCTCGCGCAACCGCGCCTGGGGCCACCCGATGCTGATCGGATTGCTGCAGCGCCTCGCCGACCAGGCGGCGGCGGATTGGCGGGGCCTCTTGGTCGGCGACATCGGCCAGCCGCGCGGCGGCCCGATGCTGACCGGCCATGAATCGCACCAGATCGGGCTCGACGCCGACATCTGGTTGACGATGATGCCGGACCGCCGGCTGAGCCGCGAGGAGCGCGACAACACCCCGGCGGTCAATCTGGTTGCCGCCAACGGGCTCGACGTCGACCCGGCGACGTGGCGGCCCGAGCACAAGAAGCTGCTGGAAACCGCCGCCAAGCTTCCGGGCGTCACACGCATCTTCGTCAATCCGGCGATCAAGAAGGCGCTGTGCCGGGACACCGCCGGCGAGGACCGCGGCTGGCTGCGCGTCATCCGGCCGTGGTGGCAACACAAACGCCATTTTCACATGCGCCTGCGCTGCCCGGCGGGCCAGCCGCAATGCCATGACCAGCCGCCGCCGCCGCCCGGCGATGGTTGCGGAGCACTCGCCTGGTGGTTCACGCCGGAAGGCTTGCACCCGAAGCCGGGCCGGCCGCACCGGCCGCTGATGCTGTCGGACCTGCCGGCCGCCTGCGCCGCCGTCGCCCGCTGAGCAGGCCGAAGGGGGGCGGCGCTGGCGCCGCGTTTCGCACTTGGTGCATCGTACCTCCGGTTTACAACGGAGGCAGAGATGGCACTCAACGTACGCCGCATCGTCACCGGGCATGACGCCGACGGCAAAGCGATCGTTGCCAGCGACGAGCGCATCGCCGGCACCAGCGCCGCCAACCGGCCCTACATTTCGCGTGTCGAGGTGTGGTCGACCGACAAGATGCCGGTCGACAATTCCGAGGAGGCCGCCGCCGCGCAGCGCAAGGGCTTTGTCGTTCGCCACAACTATGTCGGCTCGGGGCAGGGGACGGTCGTTCGCATCACCGAATTCGCGCCCGGCGCGCCGAAATTCATGCACCGCACCGAGACCGTCGATTACGCGATCCTGTTGTCCGGCGAATGCGACCTCGAACTCGACGACGGCAAGAGCGTGCACATGACCGCCGGCGACATCGTCGTGCAGCGTGGCACGATGCACGCCTGGGTCAACAACGGCTCGGTGCCGTGTGTCTTCGCCTTCATCCTGATCGACGCCGAGCCGGTCGAGGCCGCCGGCAAAAAGCTGACGACGCATTACCCGGCGGGGTAGCGGGCCTCCGGCTCCAGCTCCCCCTCAGCCCGGCCTTCTCCCCGCAGGCGGGGAGAAGGCAGGGTGAAGGGGGGGCGGGCTCAGCCGACGAAATCGACTTGGGTGCCTTTCTTAACGAGGCGCGCCAGCGCCAGCGCGTCCCAGTTGGTCAGGCGGACGCAGCCATGTGACTGCGTCTTGCCGACCTTGTCGGGGTCGGGCGTGCCGTGGATGCCGTAGCCTTTCGCGTTGAGCCCAATCCACACCAGCCCGACCGGGTTGTTCGGCCCGGGCGGGACCTTTACCGGCTGCGTCGCGTGCTGGCCCTTGAAGGCGTAGGTCGGATTATAGGTGTAGTCGGGATTGCGGACGACGTCGCGCACCTGGAACGTGCCGCTCGGCGCCCGCTTTTCGGTGCTGCCGACCGTCGCCGGGTAGAACGCGAGGAGGCGGTTGTCGGCGCCGTAGACCGCCACGGTCTGCGTCCGCTTGTCGACGACGATGCGGGCCGCCCGGTCACCGCCGCCGCTCGATCCCGAGCCTGCCGGTTGACGTTGCGCCTTCTGGCCGGGCTTGCCCGCTTCCGCCACCGCCGCCGGGTCGGGCCCGCCGACATTGGCGACCGTGATGACGGTGCCGGCCTGCGCCAGGTTCTTGCCCGGATTGAGCGCGGCCAGCAGGTCTTCCGACATGTGGAATTTCTCGGCGAGCAACTCGCGCGGGCTCTGGTAGTCGAGCCGCGGCAACGCCGCCATCTGCGCGAAATCCTTCGGGATCTGCTGGACGAACGGCCCGGCGACGTCCTGCGGTGCAATCGTGTATTGCGCCAGCGCCTGCGCCTCTACCGTCTGCGCCAGGCGCGCCGCCGTCGCCTGGTCGAGCGGGCCGACCGGCAGCCCGTTCACCTGCTGGAACACGTGCAGCGCCTTGTCGGTGTTGCCGCCGCCGCGGCCGTCGATGACGCCCGGCGAGAAGCCGGCGCGGTCGAGCAATACCTGCTCCTCGACCATCTTCTCATTGATCGACTGACTCGCCTTGTTTGCCGTCGCGTGGTGGCGGACGGCAGCGTGGTGGCGCGCCGCCTGCGCCGGGCCGGCAATCGCGACCGCCAGAATGAGGGCCGGTACCAGGCCAAAAATCTTTCCCGTCGGTTTGTACATGCTGTCTGTCCTCACGCTCGTCGTTTCCGGCTGCCTTCGTCGCCTTCGTTGTGGGCCGGCCCTTTGGCGATCCGCTCCTTGGCGGCGCGCAGGTCGCCGCCGGCCTCGCCGAGCGCCGCCTGCGCCGCCTCGCGCGGCATCCCCTCGAGCAGCAGCAGCGCCAGCTTGACGCTGCCCCCGGCCTGGCGCAGCGCCTCGTGCACCTTGTCGCGGCCCTGGCCGGTCAGCTGCGCCAGGATGGTCTCGCTGCGCCGCACCAGCTTTTCGTTGGTCGCCTGCACGTCGACCATGAGGCCCTGGTAGACATGCCCGAGGCGGATCATCACCAGCGACGACAGCACGGTCAGCGCGACGCGCTGCGCGGTGCCGGCCTTCATCCGCGTCGAACCGGCGATCGGTTCGGCGCCGGTGTCGAGCCAGACCGGGTGCTCGGCCTCGTTGAGGATCGGCGTGTCGGGGTTGTTGGCGATGCCGACCGTCAGCGCCCCGCGCGTGCCCGCTTCGCGCAGGCAGGCCAGCGTGAAAGCGGTGGTGCCGCTGGCGGCGACGGCGACCAGCGCATCGCTCTCGTCGATCTGGTGGTACGCGACCGCCGCCGCGGCCGCCTCCGCCTCGTCCTCGGCCCCCTCGATCGCGCGCAGCAATGCCTCGCGGCCGCCGGCCATCAGCAGCACCAGGCGCTCGGCCGGCCAGCTGAAGGTCGGCATCAGCTCGGCGCCGTCCTGCACCGCGAGCCGGCCCGAGGTGCCGGCGCCGGCGTAGACGAGGCGGCCGCCGCTGCGCAGCCGCTCCTCAATCGCCAACGCGGCGCGCTCCAGCGCCGGGCGCGCGGCATGCACCGCGGCGACCGCGGCGAACTGCCCCTCGATCATCGCATCGAGGATCTCCGCCGGCTCCCACAGATCGATCGCGCTGTAGCGCGGGCTCGGATGTTCAGTTCGCAATCGGCCAGTTCGCATCGGATTTGCACCTCGACGGTAAACGCGTGCGAGCGATTGGCGGTTCTCGCTGTTCTCTTGGCATGACGATGGCCGAGGAATTGCGCGAGGCGCCGCAGGCATTGGCCGCCCAGCCGGCAGTGCTGAAGTCGCCGCTGCGCGCGCTGGCGGCGCGACTGCAGCAGCGGCCGCCGCAGCTGGTGGTGACCTGCGCCCGCGGCAGCTCGGCGCACGCCGCAACATTCGGCAAGCATTTGATCGAGCGGCATCTTGGCATCCCGGTGGCGGCGGCGGCGCCCAACATCGCCAGCGTCTATCGCCGCCAGCTGCGCCTCGAGGGGCAGCTGTTTCTGGCGATCTCGCAATCGGGCCGCAGCGACGATCTGATCGCCGGCGCGGCGATGGCGCGGACGGCGGGCGCAGTGACGGCGGCGATCGTTAACGACACCGCGAGCCCGCTGGCGTCGGCCTGCGACATCGTGTTGCCGATGGCGGCCGGGCCGGAGCGCAGCGTCGCTGCCACCAAGAGCTTTGTCGCCAGCCTTGCGGCGCTCATTCGCCTGGTCGCGGCCTGGGCCGGCGACGACCGCCTGGACGCCGCAGCGGACCGGCTGCCGCAGCGGGTCGCGGCCGCCGCCGCGCTCGACTGGAGCAACGCGCTGGCGGCAATTGCCAACGCCGCGAGCCTCGTTACGATCGGCCGAGGTCCGACCTTGGCGATTGCCCGCGAGGCGGCGCTCAAGCTGAAGGAGGTGGCAAACCTGCATGCCGAGGCGTTCAGCGGCGCCGAATTCCTGCACGGGCCGGTGGCGTTGGTGATGCCGCGCTACCCGGTGCTGGTGCTGATGCCGGGCGACGAGGCGGATGCGGGGTTGCGGCAGCTGGCCGGCGACCTGCGGGCGAAGGGCGCGGCGCTGTTCGTCGCCGAGCCCGACGGCAGCCTGCCGGCCGTGATGCCCGATCTGCCGGAGACCGACGCGGTGTGCCTGATCGAGAGCTTTTACGCGATGATCGTGCAGCTCGCCGCCCGGCTCGGCATCGACCCCGACCGGCCGCGCCATTTGCAGAAGGTCACCCGCACGCAATGACGGGCTCGCCCCGCAGAGGCCGCTATGCGGTCGCCGCCGACACCGTGTTTGACGGCGCCGGGCTGCACCGCGATGTCGCAATCGTGATCGAGGGCGCCGACATCGTTGCGGTCATGCCGCGCGATCGCCTGCCGCCGGCGGTGCCCTGCCATGACCTGCCGGAAGGGGCTTGGCTGGCGCCGGGGTTCATCGACGTGCAGGTCAATGGCGGCGGCGACGTCTTGTTCAACGACCGCCCGACCCCGGAGGCGATTGCCGCGATCGCCGCCGCGCACCGCCGCTTCGGCACGACCTCCCTGCTGCCGACGCTGATCAGCGACACCGAAGAGGCGATGCGCGCCGCCGCCGCCGCCGTCGACGCTGCCGCGACGACGATGCCGGCGGTGCTCGGCATCCATTTCGAGGGGCCGTTCCTGTCGCCGGAGCGCGCCGGGGTGCACGATGTTGCGATGCTGCGTGGCCCGACACTGGCCGACCTCGACCTGTTGAGCGCGCCGCGCCAGGGGGTGACGGTCGTGACGGCGGCGCCGGAACGGCTGCCGATCGGCTTTATCGGCGCCCTGGTGCAGGCCGGCGTCCGCGTCGCGCTCGGCCATTCGACGGCGAGCTACGAGGAGACGCGGGCCGCGCTGGCGGACGGGCTGACAGGTTTCACCCATCTCTTCAACGCGATGCCGCCGCCGCTGGCGCGGGCGCCGGGGCCGGTCGCCGCCGCGCTGGAGGCGCCGCGCGCCTTTTACGGGCTGATCGTTGACGGTGAGCACGTCGCCCCGGCGATGCTGCGGCTGGCGCTGCGCGGCGCCGGACAGGCGATGCTGGTGACCGATGCGATGCCCCCGGTCGGCGGCAGCGGCGGCAATTTCCGACTCTATGACAGGGAGATCGTGGTCAGCGCCGGGCGCTGCGCCACCGCCGACGGCAGGCTCGCCGGCTCAGCCCTCGACATGGCAAGCGCGGTGCGCAACTGCGTCCGCCTGCTCGGCCTGCCGCTCGCCGCGGCGCTGCGCCTCGGCTCGGCAGCGCCGGCCGCCTTTCTCGGCCTCGGCCACCGCCTCGGCCACATCGCCGCCGGCTACCGCGCCGACCTCGTCGCGCTCGACCCGAACGAGATCGGCGTCATCGCCACCTGGGTCGCCGGCGACGCATCGCCGTGATGTAATTGTAAGCCTCGCCGCGCTCCCGGATCACATTTCCGGCACAAGCCGCTTCGCCGGCATGGCGGCTCCTTCTTGTCGAGCAGATGGCTTCGCGAACTATGCCCAGCCATGTTCGATCGTAGCGGTAACGACGCCGCGACCGGTCTCGCGCAGCAGCGCTGTGTCGGCCCCCGGCGTGGCAGCTGGCGGGATGCCGGCGACGACCTGGTCGTGGCTGTAGGTGCGGATCGCGGCCCCTCCGGGCGAACCGGTGTGCAGTGTCGGGTGGTCCAGCTCTCCAGCTTGCGTCATCCGGATCGCGCGACGGATCAGGTTGCGCATCATGATGATGCCGCGGTCGGTCGAGGCGAGATGTTCGAGCCCGTGCCGGGCGACGCCGTTATGGATGCTGACCTGCGCGTCGTAGTCGCCGGGCACCCGCTGCCGTTCCTCGTAGGACCTGCCGGCGTCCTGGCCAAAGCCGAGGCCGCGCCGCCCCGCCTTGCCTTCGGGCGCGCGGTAGTAGCCGATCTGCATCGTGTGGGTATCGTCGAGCGGTACCGCCCAGGTCGTCGCCTGCGGTCGGTTGATCGAATTGCGCTGCGCCAGCGGGTCGGCGTTGGGCGGGAACTGGTGGATGTTGGGCAGGATGAAATCGGCGACCCTGACCCACACCCGGTCGTCGCGCCGCCGCGTGTCGATGTAGACCATGCCGACCGGCGTCTCCATCCAGTCCCATTCGCCGAGTTCCTTCAGGTCCTCGGTGAAGCCCTCGCTGCCCGGCAATGTGTGGAGGAACGCCAGGTGCGCTGGGTCCATGCTGTTTTCCTTGACCTGCAGCCAGTTGCATTCCCACAGCGTCGGCGCGCGGGCATGCATGCGGTAGCCGGGCAGGTCGTAGGTGTCGAACAGCGGGAAAGGCGGCTTCTTTTCCGGCGGCCCCATATAGGCGAAGACCAGCCCCTCGTGCTCGTGCACGGGGTAGGCACCGTGGAACAGACGGTCCTTCAAGGTACTGTCGGCCGGCTCGCCGGGGGTTTCGAGGATGCGGCCGTCGCAGTCGAACAGCCAGCCGTGGTAGCAGCAGCGGATGCCCTTCTCGCCGACCAAGCCGAACTCGAGCGAGGTGCCGCGGTGCGGGCAGTGCAGCTCGAGGAGGCCGATCGTCCCCGATTTGTCGCGATAGACGACGAGGTCCTCGCCGAGGATGCGCAGCCGGCGCGGCAGGTCGCCGAGCTCGTTCGCGAGGATCACCGGCTGCCAGAACCGACGCATATATTCGCCGCACGGCGTCCCCGGCCCGACGCGGGTCAGCTCCTCATCCTCGTTCGGCCATTGGCGATGGTGATAGGCGCTGTAGCCGGTATTCAGGAACGGCGCTCGCTCAGCCATGATGCCTCTCCGTTGCGCGCTGGTGGGCACGATATTGGATGCCGCGCGGGCCCGCGGCAAGGCGGCGTCGGAGGAGGCGTATGCGAGAGATCAACATCCTGAGCATCCAGCGGACGAACCCGGCCGAGCGGGAGAGGATTGCCGCGGTCGACGCGAGCGTGCGCCTGGTCGACGCCGGCGGCTGGTTCGACGGCGAGATCCGCGAGACATGGAGCGATTACGCCGTCCGTCGCTATCTGACGCCGGGCGCGACGGGGGAGGGGACTCGCGAGGCGCGCAACCGGCTGTTGGCCGAAGCCGAGATCGTTGTGGGCGGGTGGCCGTTCCCCAAGGATCTGCGCTCGCGGGCGCCGCGCCTCCGATGGTTTCACCAGCGCCAGGCCGGCGCCTCCAACCTGTTCGACAGCGATCTGTGGGGGTCGGACGTCGTCGTCACGACCTCGCGCGGCGTCGCCAATCCGCTGCCGATTGCCGAATACGCGGTGAGCGGCATCCTCCATTTCGCGATGGGCCTCAACCACGCCGCGCTCGACCGCGAGAAGGGCGAATTCGATCACCGCGCCTACCGGCCGCTGCTGGTGCAGGGCAAAACCGCCTGCGTCGTCGGGGCCGGCGGCATCGGGCGGGAGGTCGGCCGGCTGTGCGCCGCGCTCGGCATGCACGTGGTTGGTGTACGGCGGCATGCGGGCGGCTTGCCGCCCGAAGGGTTCAGCGAGCTGGGCGGCGCCGCGGATCTCGAACGGCTGCTGCCGCAGGCCGATTTCGTCGTGATTTGCTGCCAATGGACGCCCGAGACGACCGGCCTCCTCAACGATCGCCGTTTTGCGCTCATGAAGGAGGGGGCGGTGCTGGTGAACGTCGCGCGCGGCGAGATCGTCGACGAGGCGGCGCTGATCGAGGCGCTGCGGCAGGACCGCCTGCGCGGCGCGGCCCTCGACGTCTATCTCGGCGAGTTCGAGCGCAAACCCGATCCGCGCCTGTGGCAGGACCCGCGAGTGCTGCTGACGCCGCACATCTCCGGCGGCAGCGACGCCAGCATCCACGGCGGCATCGACCTGTTCTGCGACAACCTGCGCGCCTACCTCGACGGCCGGCCGCTCCAGAACGTCATCGACTGGCGGCGCGGGTATTAGTCTAAAGCCGCAATCAGGCAACAAGAGGATTTTGCCAGCGCAACTCTGGGAAATGGGCGAAATCGCCGTCAGTCGTACACAATATCAACCCGTGCTCGATCGCCAGCGCCGCCAGATCGGCGTCATGCACAAGATTGCCGCGCACGCCTGGTGCCGCCAGCAGCCGGCCCAATACCTCGGCGTGCTCCTCTGTTGGGCCCGGGACCCAACTGGGTTCGGCACCGAGCCAGCCAATGACCTGTTCCCACCCCTGCATCATCGTCAATGGAAACTGGACCGCCCGTCGATTGGTCATCACACGCAGAAATGCGAGGAGTGTGGCCCAAGGCAACCCGACTCTGGCGGTGCCGTTCAGCTGCCGATCCAGCCAATCCTTTGCCGCGGCGTGCTGTTCGAACGTGCTCGACGACGCATAGATCACGATATTGGCGTCGACCAGTATCAAGGGAACTTGTGGTCCTCGATCTGCTCGAGCAGCTCCCAAACGTTGTCGACATTGTCGACAAGGAGCCGGCCGCAATCGAAAGTCTTTGTTTCGAAGCGCTTGCGCTTCTTTTTGGCGCCACCGCTGTCCTGCAGACCCCGCCGCAGAGTGTCGTTGACCACATCCTTCCAGCTCTTGTCGCTCTCGCGCTGCAGCCGCTTGAGTCCAACGGCGACGTCGGGCTCGATCGTCAATGTGGTCCGCATGCATCAATCCATAAACTCGTTGATGCTTTGATGTCAACAGAAGCGCTGTAGCGGTGGACGACGGTTCCCTGGTGGGTCTACGATCGTCTCAAAGTTCAGAGGGACCGGGAGGAGGGCGCGATGGAAAAGAAATTCGGCGTCGTGTCGGCGGACGGGCATTGCCGGCTGTTTCATCTGCCGTTCGATTTGTGGACGACGCGCCTGCCGCGCCGCTTTCAGGACGACGCGCCGCGCGTCGTCACCAATGGCGACGGCGTGCGCCAGTGGGTCGTCGAGGGGCATGCCTGGAGCGGCGTCGGCTGGCGGGGCGTCGGCCGCGGCCCCACCAATTGCTACACCCGCGCCGGTCTCGACGAGGAGGCCGAGCCGGGCGTCTTCCGCGCCGCCAGCGCCAAGTATCGCGTCCTGGACATGGACCGCGACGGCGTCGACGCCGAGCTGGTGAACGGTCCCTACGAGCAGCTGTCGCAGATCAAGGACCCGGAGCTGCGCGCCGCCTGCGTCCGCGCGGTCAACGACTGGGCCCGCGAGCTCTACGAGGAGTCCGGCGGCCGCTTCATCATGCTGCTGCCGCTGCCGTGCCTGTCGGCCGAGGAGGCGGTGGCGGAATTGCTGCGGGTCGCCGAGTTCGGCCTGCCGACCGGCGTCATCTTCGACTGGGTGTTCGCGCCAACGCCGCTGATCCACCAGATGTGGGAGCCGCTATGGGCGGCCGCCGCCGAGACCGGCACGCCGGTCAACCTGCACGCCTATCCGGCCGGCGGCTCGCGGCAGATCGGGGTTGGCGTCGAGGGGCTGGAGCCGCGCAACCAGGCGCTGATGCGGGTCGCCAACTTCCCGATCGGCGCAATGGCCGAGCTGATGAGCGCGGTCGTGTTCTCCGGGATCTGCGACCGCCACCCGAAGATCCGCTTCGTGCTCGAAGAAGCGGGGGTCGGGTGGGTGCCGTTCATGTTCTGGCGGTTCGACCGCGAATACGATTTCGGCGGCCCGGAAAGCCGAGTCTTTGCCCCCGACGTGCCGCTGCAACGGCTGCCGAGCGAGATCGTCAAGGAGCATGTCTTCTTCACCTTCGAGGTCGAGGAGGAAGGCGGCTTCCGCCGCGTGCCGGAGGTCGGCTACGGCAATTTCCTGTGGGCCAGCGACTTCCCCGGCATGGACAGCCCCTGGCCGCATTCGAAGGAATTGGGCCACACTCCGGCTGCCAGGGCGCTCGGCGAGGAGGCGGTGCGGCAGCTGGTGTTCGACAATGCCGTCAATCTCTACCGCATCCCGGTCAGCGGCGCGCATTAGGGCCCGCATCGGAGATCTCCCTCTCCCCCACCTGGGGGAGAGGGTCGGGGTGAGGGGGCGGCTTCCAGAGCGCTCGTCAGCTTCCCCTCACCCTCCCACGCCTGCGGCGTGGGCCCCTCCCTCTCCCGCAGTGCGGGAGAGGGGTCTATCTGCCGGGCGGAAGGCGAGCACCGGCAGCTGCGCCGCCAGCAGGCCGCTGTGCGCCTCCGAACCGTCGTACTCCCAGCCGAGAAAGCGGCTCAGAACCACGCGGATCAGCGGCGCGATCAGCCGGTTTCGCTGCAGATAGCCGCGCAACACCTGCGCCGCCTCCGCCTCGCCGAGGCGGCGGTAGGAAGCGACGAAGCATTGCCGGCCGATGATCACCTCGGGTGACGGCGAGGCCGCGATATTGCGCAGCCAGTCGGCATTATGCCCGTAGGCACTGACGACGACCGCTTCCGGCACATCGGATCGGTACTCGACGACTTCCAGGACGGTGCGGCGGCGCAATCCGCTGCGGCGCCCGACATGGATCAGCAGCAGGAAGCGGTGGCCGAGGAGCCAGCCGCAATGCCAGCGATACAGCCACGCCGGCATCGCGAACAGCA
>JBLMXS010000470.1:0-5252 GCA_050257895.1 Thiohalocapsa sp. | reverse complement strand
CGATGCTCCGCGTTTCGGCGCGGCGCTGGATGGCCCCGAACGCCTCTTCGCTTTTCTGCTTGAACTGCTGGTCGAGCGCGTCATGCCGGGCGCGGTATTCGTCGCGCTCGAAGGCGGCCGGCAAGGCGGCGCGCAATTCTTCGACAAGCCGGTTCATCGCCGCCGCGAAAGGCGCCGCGCGTCCGGGCGGCAGGCGCAGGCAACGCGGCTGCTGCGGATCCTCGAAATTATTGACGTAGCACCAGTCGGGCGGGGTCGGCTCGGTCTCGGCCTTCTGCCGCAGCAGGTCGGCGACCATCGTGTGGCGGCCGGTGCCGCCGGCGCCGAGCGCGTAGACATTGTATCCCTTGCCGCGGATGCGCAGCGCGAAGGACAGCGCCTCGACCGCGCGCTCCTGGCCGATCAGCCCGGGCACCTCCTCCAGCTCGCTGCATAATTCGAACGGCAGCTCTCGCGGATCGCAGCGGCGATAGAGCAGGGCCGGCGGCAGCGGCTGCGCCAGGGCGAAATGCGGCTCCGCTGCGGCGGTCGCGGCCGTTTCGGTCGCCTCGGGCATGGCGCTCGTCTCCTCTCGTTGCCGCCATAGTCGCGCAACGCGAGAGCCTCGCCAATCGCTCGCCGCCTGTTAATGACGCAGGTCAACGATAATCGTGCTCGTCATGCCCGGACTTGATCCCAAAACAAACTGCATTCCCGGCGCAAGCGAAAGCCGGGAGCCACCGAGCGGCTGGTCGTGCGGTCAAGAGGTAGGCCCCGCCTTGCCGTGGCTGCGGGTGAGGTGAGTTGCGGCGAGTCAGCAAGGGCTCGCGGTATAAGCGGTCAGAACGCGATTTCGTATTCGAGGCGCCAACGCGCGACGCCTTTCTCGGCGGCAGCCGTCAGGCCGAACAGATAGCCGGCCTCGTACTTCAGCTTGCCGTACGGCGGGAAGGCGTAGAGGCCGGCCAGCATCGGGCCGATCCGGTGCTGCTGATCCGACAGGCTCCCGGCATGGCCGATGTCCTCGATCCCGCCATAGTATTCGAAGCCCGGCTCGAACATCGGGTGCAGCCGCAGCCGCGACTGCCACGCCGCCAGCACCGGCGTTCCCGGATCGGCGAGGTGTCCAACCTCCTTGGTGAACAGGAGGTTCGCCGTGTGCACGGTGTCGATGCCGAAGACATTGGGGATCTCCTTCTGGACCAGTGGCCCGAAGGTGATTGACGGTGCCGATTTGCTGCTGGTCGGCCGCTCGAACTCAACGAAGGCGGCCAGATCGGCCCAGTATTTGCCCTGCGGCGTCAGCTGGACGTAGTTCTCCAGCGCCGACGCTTCCCAGCGCAGGTTCTGGCCGGGACTGGCCTCCAGCGCCGCCTCAAGCCCGACCTTCCATTCGGGGATGAAGGCGTATTCCAGCTCGTTGGTGTAGGTCTGGGCGTTGTTCTTGCCGCTGTTGCGGCGGTCGAAGGTGACGGCGCCATTGTGCTCCACCTCGAGCTCGCGATACTCGATGACGGGATAGCGCAGCTTGAATTCGTCGGCCGTCGCCGCGGCCATGAGGGCGATCGTAATCAATCCGGCAGCCGTACCCAGCAGGCAGCGAATGCTACGCATTTGCAAGTTCCCCTCGGTACAAAAGGAGAAGCAAAGAGTCGTTGCCGCCGGAGTTCCCTACTCGCCGGGCTGCAGCTGGGCGTGGTCGGGGCGGGGCGGGCGTCGCGGGGCAACGGCGTCGGCGTGACCGACGAGCCGCGTCAGGCTGCCGATGACCAAGAGCGCCGCGAGGTAGAACACCAGCTGGATGCCGGCCGGCTGCGCGGTGTAGCCGATCAGCGTGTGCAGGACGCGCCCGAAGAGGCTCTGGTCCGACAGCACGAACGAGGTGTCCCACAAATTCGTGCCGAGCGGCGGCAGGAGATCGGCCTGCAGCAGAAAGGCAGCCGCCTGCGAGGCCATCCCGGCCGCCAGCAGCAGGACCAGCCAACCCGTCACTGTGAACAGGTGGCGCAGCGGGATCCGCACCAGGCCGAAATAGAGCGCAGCGCCGCAAGCCGCGCCAATGACCAGCCCGAACGCGCCGCCAATCGCCATCGTCGCCCAGCCGCCGTCGCCGGCGGCGGCAATCCCGTAGAGAAACAGCACGACCTCCGAGCCTTCGCGCAGCACCGCCAGCGCGACCGCGGCGGCGAGCGCCCACAGCGGCTGCGAGCCGGCCCGCACCGCCGCTCCGAGGCGGTTGGCGGAAAGCGCCATCTCGCGGCCGTGGCTGGTCATCCACACGTTGTGCCAGCCCAGCATCGCCACCGCTGCGAAGAGGATCGCGGCGTTGAAGATCTCCTGGCCGATGCCGGCGACGGCGGCGGCGATCGTGCCGGCGCCGGCCGCGACTGCTGCCGCGCCGACGATGCCGGCAGCAACGCCGCCGCCTACCCACCGGCCGCGCCCGGCGATGCCGCGGCTCGCCGCCAGCACGATGCCGACGATCAGCGCCGCTTCGAGCACCTCACGAAAAACGATAATCGCCGTCGCCAACATCTTCAGGGTCCTACTGCGCCACTACGATACCGCGGGTTGCGGGGTGGAAGTCGTCAAAGAATTCATACCTCCCCGGCTGCAGCGGCCCGATAAAGACGCTGGCGGCGGCGCCGGGCGGGATCACCTTCTCGCGATGAAGCGAGGTGCTTTCGAATTCGGCCGGCACCGCCTGCTCGTTGCGGATCGTCAGCTCGACCTTGACGCCGGCCGGCACCGTTACCTCGGCCGGCACGTACTGATGGTCGCGGATGGTCAGCGCGGCGGCGACCGGATCGGCAGCCCGTGCTGGCAGCGTCGGCAGCCCGGCCAGCAGGACCACGGCGATGGCAAACAGGGGGCGCATCGGCAAAGATCGAATGCAATTGATAATCGCTCGCAAAAATAGCCGGTCGGGCCCGCTTGGCAATCCGCTTTCAGCGCGTGCGTGCTGCGCGAAATTGTCGCGGCTGTCGCCACCACCGCAAGCCGCGGCCGCTCCCGCGTGAAGCGCTAGCGTGGGCCGGCAAACGGGCTATAACCGGCGCCAGCGCAACCGAATGCACGAGGAGGAGACATCATGGATCTCGGGATCGCCGGCCGCCGGGCCATTGTCTGTGCGGCAAGCAAGGGCCTCGGCCGCGCCTGCGCGATGGCGTTGTCGCGCGCCGGGGTCGAGGTCACAATCACCGCGCGCACCCGCGAGACGCTGGAAGAGACGGCGCAGCAGATCCGCGCCGCCACCGGCGGCAAGGTGACCGCGATCGCCGGCGACATCACGACCGAGGAGGGCCGCGCCCAGGCGCTCGCCGCCTGTCCGGAGCCCGACATCCTGGTCAACAACGCCGGCGGCCCGCCGCACGGCGATTTCCGCGACTGGGGAATCGAGGACTGGCAGAAGGCGGTCAACGCCAACATGCTGACGCCAATCATGCTGATCAAGGCGACCGTCGACGGCATGTCGGCGCGCAAATTCGGCCGCATCGTCAACATCACCTCGGGCTCGGTGAAGTCGCCGATTCCCAACCTCGGCATGAGCAACGGCGCCCGCGCCGGGTTGACCGGCTTTGTCGCCGGGCTGGCGCGCCAGGTGGCGCGGCACAACGTGACGATCAACAACCTGCTGCCGGGGCCCTTTCTCACCGACCGGTTGCGCTCCGGCATCGAATTCGAGGCGCGGCGGCAGAACATCTCTTTCGAGGAGATGCTGGCGAAGCGCTCGGCCACCAACCCGACCGGCCGGGTCGGCGATCCGGAGGAGTTCGGCGCGGCCTGCGCTTTTCTGTGCGCCGCCAGCTCCGGGTTCATCGTCGGGCAGAACCTGCTGCTCGACGGCGGCGCCTTCAACTCGACAATGGGGTAGCGCGCAAAACGACCCGGGCGGCGGCGCCGTCCCGGGTCGTCTGCGCCGTTCTCGTCGCGCGCCTTACTTCTGGGTCGGGGCAGGCGGCGTCGTCACCGGCTTGGCCGGCGGCGTCGAGGTGCCGGTCTTCGGCGTCTCGTTGGTGAGCTGGAAGGCCTGCGCCGACTTCAGTTCCTCCTTGCTCTTGTCGACCGTCACCTTGACGTTGTTGTCGTTGTCCATGGCGATCTTCACGTCATGCATGCCGACGCCGACATCCTTGCCATCGACATCGATCACCATCTCGGCAACCTGGCCGTCCTTGTCGAGGATGATGTCCTTGATGCTGCCGATCTTCTTGTTCTGGGTGTCGTAGACGTCGCTGCCCTTGAGCTTGCTGGCGCGAATCTGCCCCGGCTGGAGCTGCGTCGCGTTGACTGACGTCTTCATCGGCGCAGTGGCGGCGGGTGGCGTGGTGGTGGTCGTGTTGTGGTCGGTGGTGGCGTTCATGTCGGCGGCGAATGCCATCGGCATCGAGACCGCCATCAGCGCGGCAAAGGCCGCGATTGTCGTCGTCTTGCGCATGGCGCGTTTTTCCTTTCGAAATTGGCCTTGGGTCAGCGGGCCCCGCGGGCCCGCTGTCGATCTGGCGCACCGTCAGTGACGCGCTGCCGGCGGCGGCGTGGGCGTCGTGGTCCGGGCCGGCGGCGTCGAGCTGCCGGTCGCGGTGTTCGGCTTCGGCGGGTTGAGCTCGTAGGCCTGCGCCGACTTCAGCTGGTTTTCCGTCATGTCGAGCGTGAAGCGCAGCTTGTCGTTCTTGTCGGTGCTGACCTTGAGGTCGTTCATCGCCACCGCGACATCTTTGCCGCCGATGCCGAGAAACCCGCCGTTCTTGATGACGACGGCAGCGACCTTGCCGCTCGGGTCGAGCACGACCTCGTCGATCTTGCCGATATCCTTGTTGTCGCGGCCATAGACGGCGGCACCGTTCATGTCGGTGAACTTCATCTGGCCGGGCATCACGCGGTTCGCGGTTTTCGCGTTGGGCGCGGCCGTTGTCGCCGTAGTTTGCGCGGCGGGCGCGTTCGGGGTTGCGGTTGTCGTGGTGTCGGCGGCCATGGCCATCGGCATCGAAGCCGCCATGATCACGGCAATAGCCGCGCTCATTGCTTTCGTGGACACGATCCGGTCCTCCTGCATTAAATGACTGTCCCTTCCCCGCGAACGAGATGTGCTTTGCCGCGGTTCCGGAGTTGACCGCGCCTGTATGTTGCAATGCTCGCCGAATGGTGGGCGGAGCGATTCCTGCCTGGCAACTGTTGTGCACCTGACGCGACCTTTCGCGATGCAAAACAAGAGGCAGCGATGGACAACACCGGCGATCGCCAGGAGGCGATCCAGACGATCGACAAAACGATGG
>JBLMXS010000469.1:0-5609 GCA_050257895.1 Thiohalocapsa sp. | reverse complement strand
TGCAGGGGCTGGTCGGCTGGCCGGCGAGCCGCGGCATCGTCACGGTGACGATCGCGCATGCCACCTTCGCCGCCTGTTTTGTCGCGGTGCTGGTGCGGGCGCAGCTCGCCGGCTTCGACCGCAGCCTGGAAGAAGCCGCGCTCGATCTCGGGGCGCGGCCGTCCGCGGTGCTGTGGCGGGTGACGCTGCCGGGGATCGGCCCGGCCCTCGTTTCGGGGTGGCTGCTGGCGTTCACGCTGTCGCTCGACGATCTCGTCGTCGCCAGCTTCGTCTCAGGACCATCGGCGACGACGCTGCCGATGGCGGTCTATTCGAGCGTGCGGATCGGCGTCACCCCGAAGATCAACGCGCTGGCAACGCTGTTTATCGCCGCGGTCGCGGCGATGCTGGCGGTTGCCGGCTGGCTGATGGTGCGCCAGGAGCGCCGCCGTGTGGCGAGCTAAAGCGGTTCCCGCTCTCGTCGTATTGGAATGCCTCGTCATCCCCGGGCTCGCACCCGGGATCTGTTTCGACCCCGCGCAGATGGCCGGGTCGAGCGCGGCCATGAGGCCAATGGGCAGCGAACCCGAGCGGGTAACGGCCTAGCGGGCCGGCAGCGGCACCGCCGAGATCAGCTGCGGGGTGATCAGCGGCGGTTCGGCGACCGGGACGACGACCTGCGGCGGCGCGACCAGCGCCGTCGGCACAACGGCGCCGGTTTCGGGCACTGCCGACACCGCAGCGGTGGTCACCTTCGATGTCGGGGCAGCCGCTCGTTCCGATAGGGCGGCCGCCGCGCCGGGCGGCGGAACGAGCGCTGCCTGCGGCAATGGCGGCGGCGCCCCGGTCGTCGTGCCTGGGAACCCCGGCGGGATTGTGCCCGCCACCGCCCCGGGCAGCAGTTGAACCTTTCCGAGGTCACCTCGAATTGCGCCGTTGATCGCGCCCGGCACGGCGCCGCGCAAGGCTCCCGGTACGAGCCCGGGCAGCGCCCCCGACAAGCCGCTCTGCCCGGTCCCAGCGGCGTGCGCGCTGCCGCTGCCGGCGAGGCCGGAGGCCATCGCCATCAGCGCGACAACCATCGCCCAGGAGGCGCCCTGCATGCCGGTCATTCCCCCGCCCCAATCGACGTCTTTCAGCTTCATCGCGATTGTTCCGATCAATTCGGCAACCAGGCGGCGGCCCTGATCTCGCCGAATTCGCGCCCGATCTTGCGCCAGGACGCGCCGGCATCCTCGGTGACGTAAACCTCGCCGAACAGGCTGAACACGACAATGCGCTCGGCGTCGGCGGGATGCGTCGCCAGCCCCCACACCGTGGCATTGGCCGTGGTCGGAAGCGGCAGGCTTTCCCAGCTCGCGCCGAAATTCGTACTGCGCAACACGTAGCCTTTTTCACCCGTTGTCGTCTCGCCGCATCCGGCAAACAGCACACCGGGATCGTCGGCCTTGACGGCCAGACCGCGGGCATAAGGCAGCGGCCATTTCTCGCTTATCTCCAGTGGCTGCCAGCTGTCGCCGCGATCGCTGCTGGTGAACACTTCGCGCGCGGTGCTGGCGTAGAGGCGCTTCGGCCGGGTCGCGGCGAGCGCCACGGCGTGAATGTCGGGGTCATACAAACCGCTCTCGACGTGGCTCCACGTGTCGCCGCCATCGAGACTGCGGAAGACCCCGTCGATTTCAACGCCGGCCCAGACAGTCCGATGATCATCCGGATCGACGACGATGCTGGTGACGAACGGCGTGCCGATCGAGCATTCGCGGGCGACGTCCACCGGCAGCTTCTCCCAGCGCCGGCCGCCGTCCCGCGAGCGATAGACCGCGGCCGGGCGCGTGCCGGCAAACAGAATGTCCGGATCGACCGGGTCGATGGCCAAGGACCAGATCGTCGGCAAGGCGCCCTCGGCGCTGATGCGCTCCCACCGCGCGCCGCAATCGTAGCTCGCGAACAGGCCGGTATCGCCCGCCGCCAGAACGGTATGCGAGTCTTGCGGATGGGCCGCGAGCGCCTGAATCCGGCTGTTGAGCGGAAACGGAGCGCGGTGCCGCGTCCAGGATTGTCCGGCATCGGGACTGTGCCATACGCCCCACCCGGCCGTTCCCAGGCAGATGCTGTAATTCGCGGCCATGCCCTGCCCCTTCGCTCTCTGTCCCCGCGTCGTATCGTACTTTGTCGGATCGGTTGAGCGAAGCGAAACCCATCTTCAGGCGCGATGGGTTCCGCGTTGCTAACCCATCCTACGCCGGCCGGAGATGGCCGTCTTCGAGGGTGACGATGCGATCGAGGCGATGCGCGAGGTCGAGGTTGTGCGTCGCAATCAGCGCCGCCAGGCGGCTGGCGCGGACGATCGCGACGAGGCTTGCCATGACGCTTTCCGCCGTCATGTGGTCGAGGTTGCCGGTCGGCTCGTCGGCCAGCAGGACCTGCGGGTCGTTGGCGAGCGCCCGGACGATCGCGACGCGCTGCTGCTCGCCGCCCGACAATCGCGCCGGCCGGTGGCCGAGGCGGTCGCCAAGGCCGACCTGCTGCAGCAGCGCCTCGGCCTTGCGCCGCGCCGCGGGCCGGGCCACGCCGGCAATCATCTGCGGCAGCATGACGTTTTCGAGGGCGGAAAATTCCGGCAGCAGGTGGTGGAACTGGTAGACGAAGCCGAGCGCGCGGCGGCGCAGCAAGGTGCGTTCGTCGTCGCCGAGGCCGCCGCAGTCGCGACCGTCGACGATGACGGCGCCGCCATCCGGCCGCTCGAGCAAGCCGGCGACATGCAAGAGGGTCGACTTGCCGGCGCCGGACGGACCGACCAGCGCGACGATTTCCCCCGGCGATAGCGCCAGGTCGATGCCGTTCAGCACCGCCAGCGCGACGCCGCCCTGATGAAAGGTCTTACGGATGTCGCGCAATTCGAGCGCGGGATGTGGCAACGCTGTTTCCGCATCGCCGATATGGCCCCCTGTCGCCTCTACCGTCATGGCCGGGCTTGACCCGGCCATCCACGTGATGACGGTAAGGCTGTCCCGGTGTCACGTGGATGCCCGGGTCGAGCCCGGGCATGACGATGAGGGGGGCATGAGAGGCGCGGTCGCGTCATTCGTAGCGCAGCCCTTCGACCGGGTCGAGGCGGGCAGCGCGCCATGACGGGTAGAGCGTCGCGAGGAACGACAGGAGGAGCGCCATCAGCACTACCGCGCCGACCTCGCCCGTATCGAGGCGCGCCGGGATGCGGGTGAAGAAATAGAACTCGGCCGAGAACAGCTCGACATGCAGGATGGTCTGCAGGAACTCGCGGATCGCCTCGAGGTTGCGGGTGATGAGGATGCCGAGCGCGAAGCCGGCCAATGTCCCGACGACGCCGATCGAGGCGCCTGACAGCATGAAGATTCTGAGAATCATGCCACGCGAGGCGCCCATCGTTCGCAGGATCGCGATGTCGCGGCCCTTGTCCTTCACCATCATGATCATGCCGGAGATGATGTTGAAGGCGGCGACGACGATGATCAGCGTCAGGATCAGGAACATCACGTTGCGCTCGATCCCGACGACGTTGACGATGCCGGAATTGGCGTGCTGCCAATCGATCATGCGCATATGGCCGCCAAGGGCGGCGGCGATCAGTCTGGCCTCGCGGGTCGACTGGTCGGCATCGGCGACGAAGACTTCGAGATAGCTGACCGCGTCGGGCAGCCGGAAGAAGATCTGCGCCGATTTGAGCGGCACGTAGATGAAGCTGTTGTCGTATTCGTAGTAGCCGACCGCGAACAGCGCGGCGATGTGGTAGGTCTTCAGGCGGGGCACGGTGCCGAAGGCGGTGTCGTTGCCCTCGGGCGAGATCAGCGTGATGTCGTCGCCGACTTTGACCCCGAGGCGGCGGGCGAGGCGGTCGCCGACCGCGATGCCGTCATCGCCGAACTCGGCCAGCGAGCCGGCGACGATATGCTCGGCGATCAGCTTGCGGTTGCGGATGTCGTCGGGCCGGATGCCGCGCACCATCGCGCCGGCCGCGCCAGCCGGGCTGGTGGCCATCACCTGGCCCTCGACCAGCGGCGTCGCCTCGGTGACGCCGGGCACGGCGCGCACCTTGGCGGCGGCCGCGTCGTAATCGGCAAGCCGATTGGTTTCGCCGTAGATCGCGAGGTGGCCGTTGAGCCCGAGGATGCGGTTGACGAGGTCGGTGCGGAAGCCGTTCATCACCGCCATCACGATGATCAGCGTCGCCACCCCGAGCGCGATGCCGAGCAGCGAGAAGATCGCGATGACCGAGACGAACCCTTCCTGGCGCCGCGCCCGCAAATAGCGAAACGCCACCATCCGCTCGAACGGGGTGAAAATCACTTTGTGTCTGTCTCGGCAAGCGGTTTCACAGCGGCATTATGTCTTCCGTATATTCGATGTCGCCGTTCCAGTAGTCGACAAGCACATCACGGTTGAGCTCGATCCAGCGGCGGACCAACTCGAACTCGCGCGAATCGATAGTGCCGCGGATAACGCGCGGCACCGGGCGGACCGCGACGGTGATCATCTCCGATGCGCGCACTTTCGGAGCATGTGCCAGCTTTATCCGCACTTCATGGCGTGCGCCGCCTTTTTGCGAGACGAAGACGACGAAGGGCAAGCCGGTGCGCTGGGGCCGCAGATTAGCCATGTCGTAACCGGCTCGGGCCGCCGCACCTTCGGTCTCGATCTGCCGCTCTATCGCCGCCATCAGCGTCAGCTCTTCGCGAAGGTTTCGATAGCCCGATCGAGCGGCAGGTCCGCCCGCTCCCCGGAGCGGCGGTTTTTGTATTCGATGTTGCCGGCGGCGAGGCCGCGGGGGCCGAGGATCAGCTGGTCGGGCAGGCCGATCAGATCCATCGCGGCGAATTTGGCGCCGGGCGACTCGTCGCGGTCGTCGTAGAGCACGTCGATCCCGGCGCCGCGCAACTTGCCGTAGAGCTCGTCGCAGGCGGCAGCGCATTTCGCATCGGCGACACGCAGATTGATCAGCCCCATCCGGAACGGCGCCACCGGCTCCGGCCAGATGATGCCGGCGTCGTCGTGGTTGGCCTCGATCAGCGCCCCGACGAGGCGCGAGACGCCGATGCCGTAGGAGCCCATTTCGAGCGGCACCTCCTCGCCGTTCGGCCCAGCGACGACGCAGCCCATCGGCTGCGAGTACTTGGTGCCGAAATAGAAGGTCTGGCCGACCTCGATGCCGCGCGCGGTCAACAGCTGCTCCGGCTGGACCGGGCAGTTGTTCGGGTCATGGATCTCGTCGGTCGCGGCGTAGAGCGCGGTCCAGCGCTTGAACACCGGCTCGAGATCGCTGTCGTAATCGACCTCCTCGGCGAGGATCTCGGTGTCGAGCCAGCGCCGGTCGCAGAAGACGCCGCTCTCGCCGGTCTCGGCCAAGACGTGGAACTCATGGCTGAGATCGCCGCCGATCGGCCCGGTATCGGCGCGCATCGGGATTGCCTTCAGCCCCATGCGCGCGAAGGTCCTCAGATAGGCGACGAACATCTTGTTATAGGAGTGCTTGGCGGCCTGCTGGTCGAGGTCGAAGCTGTAATTGTCCTTCATCAGGAATTCGCGGCCGCGCATCACGCCAAAGCGGGGGCGCACCTCGTCGCGGAATTTCCACTGGATGTGGTAGAGGTTCT
>JBLMXS010000468.1:0-3223 GCA_050257895.1 Thiohalocapsa sp. | reverse complement strand
GGCGGCGTTATTGCCGCCAGCCGCATGCCCGGCGCAAGCCGGGAGCCACCTGCCACCCCAATCGCAGGCAGACCGGTGGATCCCGGCTTGCGCCGGGAATGCGGATCGGTCTTCCAGCCCGTGGCATAGTGGCGGGAGACGGGCCATCTTGCTAAAAGGACCGCTACCAGGAGAGGGTCATGCGGGTCGCGACGGTCGAGCGCAACACCAAGGAGACGCGGATCAAGGCGCGGGTCGATCTCGACGGCACCGGCGCCACCGAGATCGAGACCGGCATCGGCTTTCTCGACCACATGCTCGAGCAGCTGGCGAAGCACAGCCTCCTCGACATCACCCTGCACGCGAAGGGCGACCTGCATATCGACTTCCATCACACGACCGAGGACAGCGGCTATGTCGTCGGCGAGGCGGTGTCGAAGGCGCTCGGCGACCGTGCGGGAATCCAGCGCTACGGCAGCGCGATGATCCCGTTCGACGAGACCTTGACCCGCGTCAGCCTCGACTGCTCGAACCGACCCTACCTCGTATGGAAGGTGGCGCTGTCGCGGCCGAAGCTCGGCGACATGGACACCGAGCTGTTCAAGGAGTGGTTCCAGGCCTTTGCGCAATCGGCCGGGGTGACGTTGCACGTCGAGAACCTCTACGGCGAGAACAACCACCACATCGTCGAAAGCTGCTTCAAGGGGCTGGCGCGGGCGCTCAGGCAGGCGGTCGAGATCGACCCGCGCCGCGGCGCCGCCGTCCCGTCGACCAAGGGCACCCTCGGCGGCAGCCTGGGCTGAATGCGCATCCTTATTCTACCGTCATTGCGAGGAGCGCAGCGACGAAGCACTCCCGCGCCGGGTACGCAACCGATCGGGATTGCTTAGCGGCGCTCGCAATGACACCAATGGGCTGAGCATGACCACAGCCATCATCGATTACGGCTCGGGCAACCTTCGCTCGGCGGCAAAGGCATTCGAACGAGCCGCCGCCGACAATGGCGTCGCCGGCCCAATCCTCGTCACCAGCCGGCCGGAGGAAGTCGCCGCCGCCGAGCGCCTCGTGCTGCCTGGGGTCGGCGCCTTTGCCGATTGCCGCCGCGGTCTGGCTGCGGTGCCCGGCCTCGAGGCCGCGCTGTGCGAGGCGGTCATCGGGCGCGGCCGGCCGTTTCTCGGCATCTGCGTCGGGATGCAGCTGATGGCCGAATACGGCCGCGAATTCGAGACCGTGGCGGGGCTCGGCTGGCTGGCGGGCTACGTCGTTGCCATCGAACCGTCAGATCCCGCCCTTAAGATCCCGCATATGGGGTGGAACGAGTTGGTGGACTGCGCGCAGCACCCACTGCTGGCGGGCCTGCCCGACGGCACGCACATGTATTTTGTTCACAGCTTCCATCTACGGCCATCCGACCCCGCGCTCTGCCTCGCCGCCACCGATTACGGCGGCCGGCTTGCCGCCGCGGTCGGGCGTGACAATCTGTTCGGTACGCAATTTCATCCGGAAAAAAGCCAGATGGCAGGACTGCGGCTGATCGCGAACTTCCTCACATGGCACCCATGAGCATGGTTGCGGCGCCGGGCTCGGCCGGGCGCGTCACGGTCGAAGAGCTGACCCAGTATTCCGGCACCGATCTTGACGATCTGTGCGAGGCGACCGAGAGCGCCATCGTCGAGGGCGGCGGTTTTGGCTGGCTCACGGTGCCGTCCCGCCAGATCCTCGAGAACTACTGGAAGGGCATGCTGCTGGTGCCGGAGCGGCGCGTTGTCGTCGGCCGGCTCGACGGAGTGATCGCCGGTTCGGTGCAATTGTCGCGCGCGCCGCGCAATAACGAGGCGCAGGCCTTTGCCGGGACGCTTAGCAGCGCCTTCGTGGCGCCGTGGGCGCGTGGCCGCGGCATCGCCCGCGCCGTCGTCATCGAGGCCGAACGGCTGGGACGCGACTTGGGCCTCGTCGTCCTCAACCTCGATCTGCGCGACACGCAGCAGGCGGCGATCCAGCTCTATGAAAGCCTCGGCTACCGGCGCTGGGGCACCCATCCTTGCTATGCCCGGGTCGAGGGCCGCATCGTCCCGGGGCACTACTACTACAAGCGGATCGACGAGCCGGCCGAATGACGCCGGCGTCAGCCCGAACGGACCGCGGGCATCCCGCCCGCATGCGGGCGAGACACCCGAGGTCCCGATGATGGCCGGCCCATTGCGATGATCCTCTATCCCGCCATCGACCTGAAGGGCGGTGCCTGCGTCCGCTTGGTACGCGGCGAGATGGCGAGCGCCACCGTGTTCAACGACGACCCGGCGGCGCAGGCGGGGCTGTTTGCCGAGATCGGGTTCCAGTGGCTGCACGTCGTCGACCTTGACGGCGCGTTTGCCGGCCGTTCGGTCAACGGCAAGGCGGTGCGCGGCATTCGACGCGCTGTCGACCTCAAGATCCAGCTCGGCGGCGGCATCCGCGACCGCGCCGCGATCGATTATTGGTTAGGTCTCGGCATCGACCGCCTCGTCCTCGGCACCGCCGCGTTGCGCGACCCGGCGCTGGTGCGGCAGGCGGCAGCGGCCTATCCCGGCCGCATCGTCGTCGGCATCGACGCCCGCGACGGCCACGTCGCCGTCGAGGGCTGGGCCGAGACCAGCACGATCACCGCGGTCGAGCTGGCGAGGCGGTTCGCCGACGCCGGCGTCGCCGCCATTGTCTATACCGACATCGTCCGCGATGGCGCGCTGACCGGCGTCGACGCCGCCGCCGTCGCTGCCTTTGCGAGAGCGGCGGGCCTGCCGGTCATCGCCTCCGGCGGCATCGCCTCGCTGGCCGACGTCGCCGCACTCAAGGCGCACGCCGAAAACGGCATCGCGGGCATGATCTGCGGTCGCGCGCTCTATGACGGCCGCGTCGATCCGGCGGCGGCGCTGCGCCTCTTGGCGGGAGCGCCGGCCGCATGCTGAAGATGCGCGTCATTCCGTGCCTCGACGTCAAGGACGGGCGCGTCGTCAAGGGCGTCAACTTCGTCGACCTCGCCGATGCCGGCGACCCGGTCGAGCAGGCGCGGATCTACGACCGCGAAGGCGCCGACGAATTGTGCTTCCTCGACATCACCGCGAGCCACGAGGGCCGCGACACGCTCTACGACGTCGTGCGCCGCACCGCCGAGCAGTGCTTCATGCCGCTGACCGTGGGCGGCGGCATCCGCACCATCGAGGACGTGCGCAACCTGCTGCTGGCGGGTGCCGACAAGGCCTCGATC